>NZ_NTLW01000128.1:0-3204 GCF_002632075.1 Pseudoalteromonas sp. ESRF-bin5
CTTATGCATTACGGCTCAGGCGCGGTAATGGCAGTACCTGCACACGACCAACGTGACTTTGAGTTTGCAAATGCATACGGCCTAGATATTAAACAAGTTATTGCGCCTGTTGAAGGCTCAGACTTTGAAGTAAACCTAGCGCAAGAAGCATTCACCGAAAAAGGTGTATTAGTAAACTCTGGCGAATTTGACGGATTAGACTTTTCAGCAGCGTTTAATGCGATTGCCGACAAACTAGAAGCACTAGGCGTGGGTGAGCGTAAAGTAAACTTCCGTTTACGTGACTGGGGTGTTAGCCGCCAACGTTATTGGGGCTCTCCAATTCCAATGCTGAGCGACGAAAACGGCAACGAGCTTGCTGCAACAGAAGATATGTTACCCGTTCGCTTACCAGAAGACGTGGTAATGAATGGTGTAACATCACCAATAAAAGCAGACCCTAATTGGGCTAAAACCACAGTTAACGGCGTACCTGCTACGCACGAAACTGACACCTTCGATACTTTTATGGAATCGTCTTGGTATTACGCACGTTACTGCAGCCCACGTTACGACGAAGGCATGTTAGACCCAGCAGCCGCTAACTATTGGTTACCTGTAAACCAATACATAGGTGGTATTGAACACGCAATTTTACACTTATTGTACTCACGTTTTTTCCATAAACTATTGCGTGACTTTGGTTTAGTAAATTCAGACGAGCCATTTGACCGCTTACTATGTCAAGGCATGGTATTGGCTGAAACGTTCTATCGTAAAGATGAGAAAGGTGGTGATATTTGGATTTCACCAAGCGATGTAGAAACAGAAACTGACGAAAAAGGTCGAGTTACTAAAGCATGGCACAAGGAAGATGGCGAACCAGTATTTTCTTCAGGCATGAGCAAAATGTCTAAGTCTAAAAATAATGGTATAGACCCACAACAAGTAATTGCACAATACGGTGCTGATACAGTGCGTTTATTCATGATGTTTACTGCACCACCAGAACAAACACTTGAATGGTCAGATTCTGGCGTTGAAGGCGCACACCGATTCTTAAAACGTATATGGAAATACGCAGTAGACGTGAAAGCGGCAGGTTACCAAGCACTTGAAAAGTCTGCGCTTACTAACCCACAAAAAGTACTTCGTCGCGAATTACACAAAGCCATTGCAAAGGTAAGTGATGATGTTGAACGTCGTCAAACGTTTAACACGGCGATTGCTGCCATCATGGAGCTGTCTAATAAGTTAATTAAAGCGCCACTTAACGATGCACAAGACATTGCCATTGCAAATGAGGCACTTGAAGCGTTAATTATTATGCTTGCCCCTATTACGCCGCATTTATCTCATGAGTTGTGGGAAGAACTAGGTAAAGACGGTGATATTTTAGATGCAGCATGGCCAATAGTTGACGAATCAGCCTTGGTTGAAGATGAAAAGCTCATCATCGTTCAAGTAAACGGTAAACTTCGCGCTAAACTAACTGTGGCAGCAGATGCAACACAAGAACAAGTAGAAACACTTGCCTTTGCAGAAGCAAACGTAACTAAATTTACTGATGGTAAGACCATTCGTAAAATAATTTACGTGCCAGGTAAACTACTTAACGTGGTTGCTAACTAATATGGCTGTATTTAAGGCCATTAAAAACGGACTAGCCTTAGCGCTAGTCTGTTTTTTGTTATCTAGTTGTGGGTTTCACTTAAAGCAAGCGTCAAGCCTGCCTGATAATCTAAAACTCATTACGCTTATTGGTGATGACGAAAAATCAGCTTTATTTGAACAGCTACAAAAAGAGCTGTTAGCAAGTGAAGTTAAACTTACCTCTTCATCTAAAAACGTAGCGCAGCTGTATTTACGTAAAGAAACCATAGAACGCCAAACGTTGTTGTTATTTAAAAATGGCCAGGTTGCTGAATACGAACTTGCCTATGGCGTTTCATATGTTCTAAAACACCCCAATAAAGATGCTATAGAAAAACGCTTTGAGCTTTATAGAAATTATCAAGACGACCCCGATAACGCACTTGCCAAAGCCAAAGAGCTAGAGCTGCTAATTAACGAAATTCGTAAGCAAGCAAGTCGCCGTATTGTTAGAGAGCTGTCGCAACTGTAATGCGCTGTTACGCTAATCAATTACCTAACGAGTTAAACAAAGGCTTAAAACCTTTTTACCTAGTTTTTGGTGAAGAGCCTTTTCAAGAAGCACAGTGTGTTCAGCTGATACGCGATACCGCCAAATCACAAGGCTTTGATGAAGTCATTAAATTTACTTTAATGCAAGGATTTGATTGGCAAGAAATAATAGCGCAATATCAAAGTATGTCATTATTTAGTGCACGCACTATTATTGAGTTTGATCTAAACCAGCAAAAGCCCGGTGTAATTGGTAGTAATACCTTTAAGCGTGTCGTTGAGCTTGTTAACCCCGACACGATACTAATTATTAAAGGTGCAAAAGCGAGCCAAGAAGTACAACGCGGTGCCTGGTTTAAAGCGCTCGACAAACAAGGTGTATTTGTACCTTGTTACCCACTGACTGGCTCGCACGTCAAACGATGGCTTGATGAGCAATGTCAACGCTTGGCTCTTAACATGCAAAATGATGCCAAATTAAGCCTTATCAATGCTACAGAAGGTAACCTTCTAGCGTGTTATCAGGAACTTGAAAAGCTCTCCTTACTGCATGGCAACGCACTTATTACCCAGCAATTGGTTATGCAAGGGCTATTAAATCAAGCCAAATTTGATATTTTTGATTTAAGCGATGCCTTATTAAATGGTCATGCCAAGCAAGCCATTAAAGTTTTGAACAAACTAGCCAGTGACAACACTGAAGTTGTGAGTATATTATGGGCGATTACAAAAGAGCTCAACACCTTGATGAATGTGCAATTGGGATTGTTAAATGGTGAGCCAATCGCCAGCTTATTTAAACAAAATGCCATTTGGAAAAATCAGCAAGGGCCGGTGCAAAATGCCGTTAATCGCCTAAATATTACTGTACTTGAGCAAATTAATAGTGACATTGCTTTATTTGATGCAAGCTATAAACAAGGCAACTTAATTGCTCCTTATCAGGCACTTGCACATATTTGTATTAAGTTTTGTCAACCGCTCGATATTCCTATGCCGTGTCACAGCCTTAATTAGTTGCTTAACCTGTTGGACAAAAAAATGATTGCTATTTTTGGTGGCACCTTCGACCCCGTTCAT
>NZ_NTLW01000242.1:0-25556 GCF_002632075.1 Pseudoalteromonas sp. ESRF-bin5
TTTTGATAAATCAGAAAAACAACATTTTAATACAGAGTCTAGTTGGTACGAAGTACTGCAGCTACAAGAGCAGTTTAAGATGCTGGGAAGTGCGTTAAGGGACTCAATAGAGAGCTTACAAGCGTCTAATATTAAAAATCAGGATCTAAATAAACAGCTAAGCCAATTTAACCAGCAATTGGAAGTTAAAGTGGCAGAGCAAACAGATGAGCTAACAAAAGCAGTTAAATCTGCTAATGAAGCTAATAAAGCTAAGTCACAGTTTTTGGCCAATATGAGTCATGAACTGCGCACGCCTATGAACGGGATCTTAGGTATGGGTGAGGTATTACTTCGTGATTCCACCCTTACCGATGAGCAGCGTGACCTTCTTGAAACACAACAAAAAAGCTCAAAAAATTTACTACAAATATTAAATGATATTTTAGATTTTTCTAAAATTGAAGCTAACGCTATGCAAATAAGCCCCCGTGCTACTTTGCTTGCTCCGTTTATAGAAAATATACACTCGTTATTCTCACCCATTATTCATTCTAACAATGTTGAGTTTATTATTCAGCGTAGCCCAGACTTACCCGATTGTTTAAATGTAGATGACTTACGTTTAAATCAAATAATTATTAATTTATTGTCAAATGCACAAAAGTTTACTCAGGCTGGGTTTGTGCGTTTATCGTTTGATTACAAAGATGAGCAACTGACGGTAAGTGTGTCTGATAGCGGAATTGGGATTGAAAAAGAGCAGCAACTATTACTTTTTAGTGAGTTTACCCAAGCAGATGCTAGCGTAGCTCGTAAGTATGGCGGTACAGGGCTTGGGCTGGCTATTTGCCAAGGTTTGATTAAAAAAATGGAGGGTGAAATAACCCTCAATAGCGTGCCAGGTTTGGGCAGTACGATTAAGTTTTCGATACATGCACCTAAAGCGCAAATTGTCGATTTAGCAAAGCGTGTACAAGAGCAATCTTTACCAGATTTGATCAATAAGCATATTTTGCTAGTAGAAGATAATCCTATAAACCGCCAAGTAATTGCAAAAATGTTAGAGCCAACAGCTGTTACTATTACAATGGCAAACGACGGCTTAGAAGCGCTTAAAGCATTAAAAAATAATGTGTTTGATTTAATTTTAATGGACTGTCAAATGCCTAA
Source organism: Pseudoalteromonas sp. ESRF-bin5 (assembly GCF_002632075.1). Classification (NCBI taxonomy): domain Bacteria; kingdom Pseudomonadati; phylum Pseudomonadota; class Gammaproteobacteria; order Alteromonadales; family Pseudoalteromonadaceae; genus Pseudoalteromonas; species Pseudoalteromonas sp. ESRF-bin5. The sequence goes on from NZ_NTLW01000242.1 coordinate 1,153, forward strand.
TATGGACGGTTATGAATGTACTATACGCATTCGCGAAAATGAAATAGGGGAAGATAAAAGGGTTCCAATTATCGCTATTACAGCCAATGCATATGAAGAAGATAAGCAGCGTTGTTTAGATGTAGGTATGGATGACTTTATTTCAAAACCGGTTAACTCTCAGGGGTTATATAGTGTTATTGCTAATAACCTTACAAAGATAGGTTAAGTATAATTGATAAAGGCCAGACAAAATATGGCCTTTATGAATGGCGCTTTAATTTTATATAAAATCGAGAGTAAGCAGTAACCTAGGGGCGCTATTAGTTCCAGCCAACGGTGGTGAGCGATGCACTAAACCTGCGCCTTCGTTTTCATCCCAGTATTCGCCTTTAAGCAGTGCAACATCGCCTTCAGTTAGCTGGTTAATATTATTTAGGCTTTTAATTAAGCCAGACTCCTCATCAGGCTTACCTAAATTACCAGTACCGAGCTTTGAGCGGCTTACATCGCCGTGATTTAACCATTGCGTTGCAACGCCGTGATAAGTAGTCACTAATCGACACGGAATTTTGTCTACGTGAAAGCGCGGGCACATGGGTCTATCTAATATTTTTAACCTCAAACCGGCGCGTTTTAAATCAAACAGGCAGCAAAACATTTCAACCAACAGTGCAATGTCTTCACACAGAGCTTTAATTTCATCGCTGTTATTATCTTCTGGCTTAAGCGCTTTTATTAATTGATCAAACGCATCATCGGGTGATACCGCAAGTTCAAGTGGCTTTAAAGCATTAGCGCTAATGAGTGTATTAACTGCACTTGTTAATGTTTGCTCAAGGTTTCTTTGCCAAATAACAATGTTAGTATCTTGGTTATAAATTTGTGGCAATACATTGGCGTCACACTCTTTAGCTGCTCTTCGGTATAGCGGTTCAGCCGGTTTTACTTGGGCTGTTATTGGGGCTAGGGCATTCATTACTCTTCCTCCCAAATAGGAAACGGGTCGTTAAAGGTTTTCCAAAAATCTTTACCTTTAATTACGGCATCTTCTGGGAGAAGGCAGTCATCAAGCGCTTTAATCATGGCTTTTTTATCTAACGACTGACCAATAAAAACAAGCTCTTGGCGCATGTCACCAAAGGGCTCTACCCATTTACTGTTTATATCAGCAAGTAGTTCGGGCTCTGTGGGCCAGTCTTTTTTAGGTATTGCTTTATAAAACATGCCTGCAAACCCGTAATGCGCTATACCGCCAGCTTGGCTCCACTGCGCGCAAAATAAAGGGCGCGTTGCGAGCCAAAAATACCCTTTAGAACGAATGAGCTTGCCAAATTGCTCGGTGTTGTGCAAAAAGTTATAAAACTTTTCAGGGTCAAATGGGCGGCGCACAGTGTAATTAAAACTGCCAATACCATACTCTTCGGTTTCGGGAATATGTTCACCACGCATTTCTTTAAGCCAACCCGGTGCTTGTTGGGCACGTTCAAAATTAAATAAGCCGGTGTTTAGCACTTGGTTAATATTAATATGCCCGTTTGATATAGGAATAATGTTAGCTTGGGTATTGAGCGTATTTAAAATGGCAGTGAGTCTATTTAATTCATCGTTTGTAATTAAATCAGTTTTACTAATTAAAATAACATCGGCAAATTCAACTTGGTCAACAAGTAAGTCGGCTACGCTTCGCTCGTCGTCTTTACCTAACGATTCGCCAGTATCTTGTAAGTCGTTTGCTTGTTCGTAGTCGTTTAAAAAGTTAACGGCGTCAACCACCGTTACCATTGTATCAAGGTTGGCAAGATCACTAAGTGAACCCCCGTTTTCGTCGGCAAAGGTAAATGTTTCTGCAACGGGGAGGGGCTCAGATATGCCTGTAGATTCAATGACGAGGGCCCATCATTGGCAAGTTTGCCCACTTCAATAAGTAAGTCTTCTCGTAGGGTGCAGCAAATACAACCGTTACTCATTTCGACTAGTTTTTCATTACTGTGATTGAGCGATACATCACTTTTAATTGTTGCGGCATCGATATTTATATCGCTCATATCGTTAACTATGACGGCGACTTTTTTACTTTGCCTGTTATTAAGAATGTGGCTAAGAATGGTTGTTTTACCAGCCCCCAAAAAACCTGATAACACTGTGACGGGCAGTTTATTTATCATTTAATAATCTTACTAAAGTGTATTTTTAGATATGTTATATTATATCAATTATGTATTCCAGTAATGCTAATTAATTTATTCATAGCTGAGCTGCCAATTTAGTGTGTTGCTTAAATACTCTTCATTCGAAAAATAAGGATGAATATGAAATTATTTACATTGCACATGATAATGATAGTCGTTATCATTTAAGGCGTTTTATACACCTTTTTTTCAGGATCAACATGTTTAACCAAAAATATTTGGCGCTCAGTATTGCTGCATCTTTTTCTGCTTTTTCTAATGTGGTATTTGCCGAGCAAAATAACGAAATTGAAACAATAGAAGTAACAGGCCGTGCTCAGCAATTTTACCTAGAAACCGAAAGTAAAATTGGCACTAAAACGGATTTAGATCTTATTAAATTACCGCAATCTGCGCAGGTATTAACCGAGCAACTTATTATTGACCAAGCCGCGCGCGATATTACCGATTTATACCGCTCAATAGCCGGGGTAAGTGAGTACAGTTATTCAGGAGTTACTTTTCGCGGATTTAGAGACGATGCCAATGTATTTTACGATGGCGTACGTGGCGATCCGTACTCGGGCTTTGGTGTACCGCAATTATTTAATGTAGCGCGTGTAGAAGTATTAAAAGGCCCAGCCTCTGCGTTATATGGTGGTGGTGAGCCAGGCGGTATGATCAACTATGTGACTAAAAAGCCTTCGTACACGCAAAGCAAAGAGCTAAAGCTAACGCTTGGCAATTACGACACACGTGGTGCATCTCTTGATATGACCGGCAGTTTAACCGACACCATGGCGTATCGTGTAGGTGGTTATTACGAAGAGCAAGACAGCTTTCGTAATAATGCAGATTCAAAAAACAGTGAGTTTACCGGTGGTTTATTATTTGATTTAACAGATTCAACCACACTAACCACAAGTGTTGACTACATCAAACAAGACTTAGGCGGTAACCGTTTACGTGGTGTACCGGTAGATGACAATGGCAACTTTTTAGTTGACCCTAGTTACAACGCAAACGAAGCATTTGACTACCAAGACATGGAAGCGTTAGTGCTGCAAGCCGAGCTAAAGCATTACTTTAATGATGATTTTTCTGTAAGTAGCACACTTCGTTACATGGATAACGAACGCGACCAAGCCTACCATGAGTCGCAAAGCTGGGTAGATGTAAACGGCGATGGTGAAGCAAACATTGATGACGAAACCATTAAACGCGAATACCGTAATCAATACCGCGCAAATGAAGAAACAAGCTTAACCACCGACTTTGTTTATAGCTTTGAGCAAGGCCAATTAGCACACCAAGTATTATTTGGCGGCGACTACCACATAGTTGATACCGAGTACGATTACTTACGTGCCCGCTATGAAGCAGACGGTGTGACTAATTTAAACATATTTAACTTAAATTACGGCGAAACCGACCCACGTACTTATAACCTGACAGACATGAACCGCGATGGTGTTGAAACCGACCGTTTTGGCCTATACGTACAAGATGTTGTAAGCATTAATGAGCAATGGACCGTGATTGCCGGCCTGCGTTACGATTATTTTAAAGAGCTAAACAAAGAAACCGGTTACAGTTACTCAGATAACGATGTAACCCCGCGCGTGGCTGTTACATACCAACCTGTTGAAAACACATCGGTATACATAAACTACTCAGAAAGCTTTAACCCCGCATCATCAGGCGATCAAGAAGATGTAGAGGGCGAGGGTAATTTAACCCCAGAAACCGGTAAACAAACCGAAATTGGTATGAAAAACAAATGGCTAGATGGCAAAATTATGAGCACCTTTGCTATTTACCAAATTAATAAAGAAAACGTAGTAATGAGCAACCCTGACGACACTGGCGCGGGGGATGGCATTGCAGCACTTTTAAATATTGGTGAGGTAGAAAGCCGTGGGTTTGAAACAACGCTGGTGGGCGATTTAACCGAATACTGGACGCTAACTGCTAACTACGCCTATAACGATACGCTAGTTGTTGAGGGGGTAACGGGCGATACTATTTCAAGCACCTACGGTGATGGCTCTCGTTTTGCTAATGCCCCGCGCCATCAAGCTGGTTTATGGTCGCGTTTTGCGCTTGATAGCATCGACTCGTCTATAGCATTTGGCGCAAATTACGTAAGCGAGCAAATAAGCCAAGACGGCCAAAAAGTTAAACCCTTTACCGTATTTGACATGAGCTGGAGTACCCGCTTTGACGATGTGTTATTAAGTGTAAATATCAATAATCTATTCGATAAAAAATACGCAGTAAGTGGCTTTAGTGAGCGTAACGGTCACTTCCCAGGCAGCCCACGAGAATTAGTAGGCCAAGTGACCTATAAATTTTAAAGTAAATTAAGCGCGAGCTTATCTCGCGCTTATTTTTTATCGTCATTAAAATTAGCCGCTTCTTGCGATGTATTAATGGCTGTAATAGGAAAGGGGAGCACAATACCTTCTTGGTTATAGCGTTTATGCAGCGCTTTAATAAAAGCAGATTTAACCCAAAACCGATTAAAGTACTCTTTTGCGCGCAGCATTACTGTAAAATTAATGCTTGAATTATCAAAGGTGTGATACACCACAAAGGTATTGTAATCATCAACGCCCCATTCATGATCAATCAGTATTTGGCGCGCAACCTCAAGCGTTACTTGTTCTACAAACTCTAGGTCTGAGCTGTAATGTACGCTTACATCAACAGGTACACTTAGCTCTTTTTCGGGGTAAAAGTAATTAATAATACGCGATTTAGAAAGCTGACTATTAGGGATAATAATCATATTATTTGGCAGCATTTTAACCCATGTAGAGCGCCAACCAATTTTTTCTACAAAGCCTTGCTCCTTTGATTCAAGCTCAATAAAATCACCTACACGTATGGGTTTATCAATAACGAGCTGTACGCCCGAAAAAAAGTTTTCGAGAGTGGGTTGCAGAGCAAGTGCCACCGCCAATGACGTAATACCAAGAGATGCAATAATAGGTGTAATTGAAATACCCAAGGTGCCTAATAAAACCAGCAAGCCCACTGAAAACAATGTAACGCGAATAATCCCCTTAATAATACTTTGAGAATTGAATATAACGGCTGATTGTTTAGCGTAGTGATTAACTGTTCCAATAATAAAGTGATTTAAAAAGAAAATAAGTGCAAGTAAAGCTAATACAATATTGATGCTGTTAAATGAAATTCGCTTTGCTAACTCGGGGTCAATAACGAAGGTATCGTGCTCTAAAATGGTGATTAGCACGATAATTGTGCACAGTGTTAATGGCTTAGATATTGAGTCTAGAAGTAGTGTGTCGAATGTAAAAGTGGTTTTTAATGTCCATTTTTTTAGCCAGTACATTATAAAATAACGAATAAAAAACAACAGTATAGTTACAAATAAAAGGTAAGCTACCGTACTCAACCAAGGGGTATTGTTAATAACGTCAAGTGTATTTTTGAGCATAACTTAAACCTATTAAATATAATTATATTTAATACAGCAAGTTATGTACCTATGTTTGAAGTAAAGAGAAGGGTATTGCCGAGACAAGCCCGGCAATAATGGCTTATATTTTTTTAGCCAACCACATTCCACCCAATACCGAGGCAAAAAACAGCCAAAACTCCATTTTTAGTGACACTAATTGAACCAAGCCAGGGCCTGGACAAATACCACTCAATCCCCACCCTAAACCAAACAAAACAGAGCCCGTAATTAATCTACTATCTACATTTTTTAGATTACTCAGGCTAAATGCTTCACCAAATAAAGGGCTGTCTTTTTTAGAAACCCAAAACCAGGCCAGCATCATTATTCCCATGGCTACCGCCATTACAATAATTAAGCTGCCGTCCCACCCCTTACCAAAGGTCAAAAAATTAAGCACTTTATCAGGGTTGGTCATCCCGCTAATAATAAGGCCTAAGCCAAAAATAAAGCCTAAAAACACCGATGTAATTGCTTTCATGTTTTATCCAACTAAGTTAGCAGTTATTACAGCAACAAGCATAAACATACATGTTGAAACCCAAGAACGGGTAGAGAAACGCGACATACCACATACGCCATGTCCGCTTGTACAGCCATTGGCAAGTGACGTGCCAACACCTACCAAAAGCCCCGCTATAATAATTAACCACGGCGGTAGGCTTAAATCGCCCTCTAATAACTCAGGCGCAATAAGTGAAGTGACAACGCCTGCAATTAGTAAGCCTGTAATAAAGCATACTTTCCATATATTATCGGGTTTTAATGGGGTGAACAGCGATTTAACTAATCCTGAAATACCGGCTACTTTGCCAAATAAAACAAGCAATAAAGCACATGAAACACCAATTAAAGCACCGCCTAAAGCGGCTGAAACGGGCGTAAATTCGGTTACCATTTTAAATTCCCCAAACAATAGACACACCAACACCAGACTGCTGCATTTCAATTGATAATTGTTGGTTAGGCGCTAAAAAGTTTGCACCCGATACTTTTTTAGCTGGCGAGTAAAAAGCCATAGCGTTTAATAGTACCTTTTCATTAACTCTATGACTAAAACCCGTTGTAAAATGCCACTCTTGTACACCCGGCGCTAAAATATTAAATAACACCTCAGACGACGGAATTGGCTGTTGCGTGTATGAAACACCAAAGCGAATTTTTTGTTTTGCAGTGCGTTGCCACTGATAACCTAATTTATATATATCCATGTCTTCCCAGCCAAACCCTGCACCTGCGCTTGCACCTAACGGTGCAGACATTAAGTTACTTATTGGGTTGGCAATGCTTTTAACTTCACTGTAGTTTATTTTTTGCCAATCGAATACAAGTTGGTTATTTGGTGTAATTTTATAGGCGGCACCAATTTGAATTGAGCTTGGTAAGTCAAAGCCACCGTCTTCTGCAAATAACCCTTTATAGCTATCAAATTCTTCCATAGCCACCGATGAGCGATAACTGGCACCCCAACTAAACGATGTGCCTACGGTTTGAGTTACGCCCACTTGCACACCTAAGCCTGTGCTGGTGTCGGTGCCATTATTAGTTAAATTTTCAGGCGATTGCGAAAAAGGCGCAAAGTTTCCCAGGCCTGTCGCTTTAAATTGTTGCACAACATAAATCGGTGAAACCCCCACTTTTGTTTGCTCGTTTAATTTATAATTAATAGTTGGACTAATAAATAACTGTTTTAAATCAACGCCTGTTGTGCCAGCGTAAAATGTACCTTCAAGCTCAGAATTGGCGCTGTAGTCGGTGTTCATACCGCCATTGCCGTAAACCAATAGGCCAATATTTATTTTGTCATTTAACTGATGGCCAATAGCAAATTCAGGGATGGCAAATAACGTGTTATCACTTTTTTGGGTTTTTGCTTCAAGATAAAGTGCATTAGGATAAAACGTATCTACAGATGATGCTGTGTATTTTCTATCAGGTGAAAATAGCTCTAACCCTAGTGAAATTTCAGTCCCATTCACAGTAAAACTGGCTGGGTTATTAGCACCAGACATTAACTCTTCAGATAGCGCAACCCCTGCACCTGCCATGCCTTTGTGGGTCATGCCATAACCATGAGTAAAATACCCATTGGTAGCAAATGCGCTAAATGTTCCTAATGTGCATGTTAATGCAAGGCCTGATACTAACTTATTTTTCATTTTGACAGACATACGAAGTGGGAAAACGCGGACAATAGCTAATTTTCTATATTCAAAAAAGGAATTTAAATCGATTACTTATAGTAAAAAAGAATATTGAGCGTGTGTGTTTAACCCAAAGTTTAGAGAGGTAATGACTTAAGCCTTTTATACAACCATTAAATCAATCATTTAGCTAAAAAATACAAAGCGGTGAGAGGATTCACCGCCCTAGATTAATTACATAGACTCAAGTGTTTTACCACGGGTTTCTGTAATGTATTTAGCCACAAAAAATATACTAATAAGTGCCGATAAAGCGTAAAAGCCGTACGCACCGGCAAGGCCAATATTAGCCAACATAATAGGGAAGGTCATGGTAATGGCAAAGTTAGCAATCCACTGTGCGCTTGCAGCAACCGCGAGCGCTGCGCCACGAATACGGTTATTAAACATCTCGCCTAATAACACCCACACAACCGGGCCCCAACTTAAGCCAAAAAACACCACAAATAAGTTAGCCATAATAAGCGCAAACGTACCCATGTTATCGCTAAGTGCAAGCTTGCCTGCTTCATCAAGGCCTGCGCTGCCAAATATATAAGTAAGCGCACTTAAGCTAATAAACATACCCACACTGCCCACAAGTAAAAGTGGTTTACGGCCAATTTTGTCAACAAGGGCAATAGCAATAAAGGTCGATACAATATTAGTAGTACCCGCTAATACATTTATAAATAGCGATTGCGACTCGTCAAACCCAGCAGCTTGCCAAAGCTCAGAGCCGTAATAAAATACCACGTTAATACCTACAAATTGCTGAAATACACTCAGCGCAACACCCGCCCAAACAATTGGGTGTACTTTTTTACTGCCATCAATAAATAAATCACGAATACTCGGCTTTTTATCGCTATGCAAAGAGCTTTTAACATCGCTTATTTGCGCATCAGCACTGTCGTTCGAAATTTTACTAAATACCGTTTTTGCATCGTCTACTTTACCTTGCGCCACTAAATAACGAGGCGACTCAGGAATAAACAACACACCCACTAAAAACAGTATTGCAGGCACAAGCTCAACCCAAAACATCCAGCGCCAAGCGGCTATATCAAGCATTAAAATGTTTTGCGCACTACCTGATGCATCAGCAATTAAATAGTTACTTAAAAACGCAGCAAACAAGCCCAATACAATAGCGAGTTGTTGAAGTGTAGCTAAACGACCACGAAGGGCGGGTGGTGCAACCTCTGCAATATAAGCCGGCGCTAATACCGATGCAGCACCAATACCTAAGCCACCAAATAAGCGGTAAAAAATAAACTCGGCCGAGCTTTCGCTAATGCCTGAGCCAAACGCACTAATAGCAAAAATAATCGCGGTGATGATCATAATGGCACGGCGACCAAATTTATCAGCCAGTGGCCCCGCAGCAAGAGCCCCCAAGGCGCACCCTAATAATACCGATGCCACATTGAAGCCCGTAGCCACACTGCTTGAATTAAAAGCATTGCCGAGCGCCGACACCGTGCCGTTAATAACGCCCGAGTCAAAACCAAATAAAAAGCCACCAATAGCAGCCACTGCAGAGATGAAAATTACATAAAAAAGAGAGCATGTGCCCAATGTGTGCGCCGAGCTATTACTGCTCGGCGAGATAGGTGATGTCATAATTGTGTGTCCTAGTTTTATTATTGTGTACTTTACTAAATTGAGACGTGTGGTGCAGCGTATTTTAGACGAATTTTATCAGGGCTAACTCTCTCATAATCAATATTAAAATTATTGTTTAATACTTCTAATAACCCTTTAATATCGCCCGTTTTAAACATGCCAGCTACTTGTACTTGTTTGAGACGGTCATCTTCTGAAAGCTCAAAATCTATATTTGTATAGCGGCCGATTTCAGCCATGGCTTCAGCAAGTGATTCACCTCTAAATATTAAGCTACCTTTGCGCCACGATAATCTTGCGGCTACATCCATAGGATCAACTTTTTCGACCGCTTTAGCAATTTTACCTTTAAAGCTTAAATCAAGTTTTTCTCCCTTTGACACCGAAGTTGAACTATTTGATAAATACTGTCCTTGTTTATTAGTCCCCAGGGAAAGGTTGGGTAACGATTCGGCTTTTTGCTCTGCAACAAGGACTTTGCCATCTGTCACAATGAGTTCTATTTGCTTTTGACCTACTTCTACATTAAATGCAGTACCAACAGCCTGAATAACTTTATCACCAGCGATAACACTTAAAGGACGCATTTTATCGTGAGCTACGTCTATATGAATTTCACCACGCAGTAAATTTATTACGCGAGAGTGTTGGGTATACCTCACTTGAACGAAGCTATTTGTGTTTAAGGTGATTTTGCTTTTATCAGAAAGCAGTATGTCCTTACTTTCACCTACGTCGGTTTGAAAATTAAGTTGTTTAGCAACCACTGCTGACTGATTAACTGGGTAAAAAAATGAAAAGTTAAATGCTTCTTGAAAAAGGCTAAGTGCAACCGCTAATAAAATAGAAGCAGCTGTTGCACTCAACCACATAGGGAGACGTTTTTGTTTTACTGGTGTTTGTGGAAATAGATCTGACAAACGACTGAGATCGTCCATTTTATCCCACAGCTTTGCTACCTCAAGTAACACTTCTACATTTTTATAAGATTGTGCTAACCATTGCTTTAGCGCTTGCTCTTCAGATTTAGTCAATCCACGTTCAAGTTTAGCCAGCCACTCACTGGCTTCATCAAGGCGCAAATCGTCGCTAGTGTTTCGCTCGTTTATGTGATGAATATTAGTCATTCCTACCTCCTGCATTTAGCTGGGAAGAAGTATTTGGTTGCTCATAAACACTTTTTTTAGATTGACGCATAAATTGCGTACAACGTTTCATGCCTGTTGCTATATGTTTTTCCACGGTACTTTCACTAATGTTTAATTGAGCAGCAATTTCTCGCTGCGAATAACCATACACTTTTTTTAATACAAACACTTTGCGGCATTGCACGGGTAAAAGCCGTATGGCTTCACAAAAATTAGAAAACTCACTATCGGTTAGTGCTTTTTCATACATTTCGTCTTGCTGATGCTCCGCTAAGAGTTGCTCTAACGCTTCCATGTTGTCGATCCCATCGACTAGGCGTATATTGGCTTGCTTTTGATAATCGAGCGCTAAATTTCGCGCCGTTTTATAAATAAAAGATTTTGGTGAGCTTATGTTTTCAGTGTTTTTAATCTGACAAATTCGCACATAAGTTTCTTGCACTATATCTTCAATTTCATGTGGCGGCACTATGCGTGCAACTACATTTGAGAGACTTTTGCGCGAGGCCAAATAGACCTTATAAAAAAGTGTGTCTTTCGTCATTTAGTGTGTGTCTCGTGTGTGTGTTTACGGCAATTATTGTTATTGTTTTGCCACTTCAAACTAAGACGAATGGTAAGAAAAAATCCGCCATTAAATTTAAAAAATAAATCAGCATTATATTTTATAAATTTAATGTTCATTAACCGCACGGGGCATAAAGCTTGTAATGTAAAGGCGAAGTGTACTACAGTTTTTTCATTACAAATACCTCACCAGGTACTGATTATTCATTTTAAAAACTTTAACTTTTTAATTAATAAGTAAAAAATGGCAATTTGGACTGTATTTTTAATCGTTTAAAAATACAAGTAAAAACGCTAACAATAAAAATAATCAAGGCAAAAACAAATTAGCATGGCAAGTCAAAAAAATAATTTATTTAAAAAAAATAAAAAATATTTATGGAGGAAAATAAAAAGTCACTCGTCTTTATTCAGTGTATGGCCAAAAACTATACACAAGGAATATGTGCATTTGCCGCTTTGTTTACCAATTTATGTGCTGGTTTTTAGCTTATTCACCACCGAGGTAAAAGCGAGCCCTGTAAACGATAAAGCAGTGTTTAATATTCCTAGACAAAGGGCCGATTTATCGCTAATAAATTTTGCCGAGCAAGCCGATATTACTTTGCTTTTTCCGCTGGATAAAATTCAGCAGTTACAAACAAATACTATTGCTGGCGAGTATTCAATAATAAACGCATTACAGATTTTACTCGATGGCACAGGGTTGCAACCGCATGTTAGCGAAGATGGGCAAATATCTATTTTAATAGACCCAAGTTTCGAGAGAACTGACAACATGGCTAAATATAAAAAAAATGGCGTGTCCAGTGCTGTACTAGCTGTACTAAGCACAATGGCAACGCTCCCTGCAATAGCAGAAACAGCAGCACAAGAACCAGAAATAATTGAAGTACGCGGGATCAGAGGCTCGCTTGGCCGAGCTATGGATGCCAAAAGAGAAGCGGGCGGCGTGGTCGACTCCATTTCAGCTGAAGATATTGGTAAATTCCCTGACACAAATTTAGCTGAGTCTTTACAGCGAATTACGGGGGTTTCAATAGACCGTTCAGGCGGTGAAGGGCAGCTTATTACGGTGCGTGGTTTTGGCCCGCAGTTTAATACTGTGCTTGTAAATGGTCGCCAAATGGCCTCTGAAAATCAAAGCCGTGCGTTTAGCTTTGATACTATTGCATCAGAGCTAGTTAAAAGCTTAGATGTATTTAAAACCTCAACAGCCACTATGCAATCTGGTGGTATTGGCTCAACAGTAAATGTAAATACTGCGCGACCATTTGCGATTAGCGGTTTTAAAGTGGCAGGTAGCGTTAAGGGTATTTACGATGAAAATAGCGAAGAAACCACACCTGAAATTTCTGGATTAATTAGTAATACATTTAATGATGACACATTGGGTGTTTTGTTCGCTGTTTCTCGCCAAGAGCGCGAAACACGCTTAAACCAGGCGCAGGTAGACGGCTGGTTAGAAAACGTGGGCGTCCCAAACCCGCAAACTCAAAGCGGGCAAGCATACACCGGTAATATTTTTTCGCCGCGTAATTACGATCATAAAGTAACAACAGAAACACGTACACGTACCAATGCAAACTTAGTAATACAGTACGCACCTTCAGATGATTTAGTTATCACTGCTGATGCGCTCTATTCTGATTTTGATGTAGAAGCAGACACAACGTCTTATGGGCATTGGTTTACAGCGCCAAACTTAGAAGGCTTTGGCGGCGCTGCAGGGCCAACTGTTGATGAAAATGGCACTGTGGTTGATTTATATCAAGAGGTAGGCCTTGCCACCGATATGCACGCTAAAAAGTTTGATCGTTTAACCAACTCTAGCGCATTAGGTTTAAACTTTGATTGGCATGTAAACGATAACTTAAATATGAAGTTTGATTTAAGCCACTCAAAAGCTGAGCGTGAGGCTAATAATGGTGGCGGGGATCAGTTATCGTTGATTGGCTATGCTAATCGAGTTCGATTTGAAGTGGATGGCGGTATTTTACCTTATGCGAGTGAGTTTGCCTCTGCTAACCCTAACATTTATAGCGGCCAGCAAGAGCTGGACGGTGTTGCTTATAACCCTGCAGTTACACCTGATGGCGTATCAAACTATTTAGATACAGCCAATAGCCGAGCACATGTAATGCTACGCCGTGGTTGGGCTGTAGAAGATACCGTGGATCAGTTTCGTTGGGATAGCATTTGGCATAACGATGGTAGCTCAGGCCTAGTTTCGGTCAAGTTTGGTGCTATGTATTCAACTGAAACTAAAAACCTTGATCGTTGGGATAACGAAGGTGTTGGTATTCACTGTACTTTTTGTGGTTACCCAGATGACCCAAGTATGGATGGTTTAGCGCAATTTGTATTTGACGCAGGAGATGACTTTTTATCTGATGTGAGCGGCAGCGGTCGTATGCCAACGTCATGGCTTGCACATGATGGTGAGGCAAACTTTGCGTACCTTGAGCAAATAGCTGCAGCGAATGGTCAACCTATTAGTTTTGATGCAGTTAAACGTAATAAGTCGTTTGAGATAACTGAAGATACGTTCTCGTTTTATACTGAGTTTGATTTTGAAGCTGAGCTTGCAGGCATGCCTTTATACGCAACAGCGGGCTTTAGATACGAAAGCACTGATGTAAACGTAAAGGGGACCGATGAGCCGGTTAGTGCGTTAACCATTCTAGATAAAACAGAAATGCTCGCTAACTTTGGCGCTGTAGAAAATATCTCAGCAAGTTCAGATTACGAAGCGATTTTACCTAACTTTAGTGTAAAGCTTGAAATAAACGATGAGCTAATAGCACGTGCTGCGGTATCACAAACAATTACACGGCCAACGCTCGATAGTATGTCGCCTGTAACAGTTATTGAAACAACTCGTCAAGGCGGCAATTTAACATCAAGCTCTGGTAACCCAGCGCTTGAGCCATTTACCTCTGATAACTTAGATTTATCGTTGGAGTGGTATTACGCTGATGCCAGTTATTTATCTGCGGGTTACTTTAGAAAAAATGTTGCTAACTTCATTATTAATACGACCGAAGACTTAACTTTTGAATTGTCTGGCGGCGGATTGTTAACTGACCCCTCTACAGGTAACGATGTAGACAACCCTGATGCTGCCGACTCGACGGCTGTATTCACTAATACATTGCCCAATAATAGCGAATCGGCGATTGTTGATGGCTGGGAAGTCGCCTTACAACATAGTTTTGATAGTGGCTTTGGCTTTATGGTTAATGCAACATTTGTAGATAGCGATGCAGAGTTAGACTCTGCAGATATAACTCAAGTTTTTGCATTAACAGGCTTAAGCGACTCTTATAATGTGGTTGGCTTTTATGAGAATGGGCCATTTCAAGCGCGTTTAGCTTATAACTGGCGCGATAGCTTTGTACAGTCACTAACACAGCTAAATGGCGATGGTGTAACCATTGTAGAAGATTACGCACAACTTGATGCTAGCGGCAGCTATGACATTACCGAAAATGTATCGGTATTTTTTGAAGGTATTAACTTAACCGAAGAATACGTGCACAAGCGTGGTCGTTTTTCTAATCAATTATTGTTGGTTGAAGATAGCGGACGACGTTTTGCGTTAGGTATTCGCGGTAGTTTTTAACTTTAATTAATAAAGTGGCTTTTACAATTAGTAATAGCCACTTTTTAACTATGCCTTTATAGGTAACAAGTATGAACCAGCAAAATAAAAAAATAAAAACAGTGGTTGTCGTTGGTGGTGGTATAGCGGGCTGGCTAACAGCCGGACGATTAGCGGCGCACCACAAAAGTAATACCCCGGATGGCCTTAATGTTGTTCTCGTTGAGTCTCCAAATGTACCAATTATAGGTGTTGGGGAAGGTACTTGGCCTACCATGCGCAGTACATTAATAGCACTTGGTATTAGCGAAACTGATTTTATACGCGAGTGTGAAGCAAGCTTTAAGCAAGGAGCAAAATTTGCCAAGTGGGTGGATGGCTCCGAGGATGATTTTTATTATCACCCATTAGTTTTGCCACAGGGCTTTTCAAAAACAGATATGGCTGGCCACTGGTTAAATAACACCGCCGAGTCAACGTCTTTTTCAAACGCAGTGTGTTACCAAGAAGCTATTTGTGAGCAAGGACTTGCCCCTAAAACTATTCGCACACCAGAATACGCAGCTATAGCCAACTATGCCTACCACTTAGACTCGGCAAAATTTGCCGTTTTTTTACAAAAGCATTGTACGCAGCAGCTTGGCGTTAAACATATTTTAGCCGATGTGACGCAGGTTAATAGTGCTGATAATGGCGATATTGCAAGCGTTATCACAAAGCAACAAGGTGAAATTAGCGGTGATTTATTTGTTGATTGCACCGGCTTTTCTTCATTGTTATTAGGTGAGCATTATAAGGTTCCTTTTAAGCCGTGCGATGACGTGCTATTCATTGATACCGCCTTAGCAGTGCAAGTCCCTTATGATAATGAAGATGAGCTTATTGCATCTCACACAATTTCAACAGCGCAAGAAGCAGGTTGGATATGGGATATAGGATTACAGCACCGCCGTGGTGTAGGTTACGTGTATTCGAGTAAATATAGTAGCGAAGCTCAAGCACGAGAAAAGCTCAAAGCGTATGTTGGCGATAAAATAGAGTCGTTAACAATTAGAAAAATCCCTATTAAAAGTGGCCATCGCTCACACTTTTGGCAAAATAACTGTGTTGCAGTTGGGCTTTCGGCTGGTTTTTTAGAGCCACTTGAAGCTTCTGCATTGGTGTTAGTAGAAATGTCAGCACAGATGATCAGCGAACAGCTCCCCCAGACCCGCGATATTATGGATATTACCGCCAAACGCTTTAACGAGACGTTTACCTATAGGTGGGAAAAAATAATCGATTTTTTAAAACTGCATTATATTTTATCAACCCGTGACGATAACGCATTTTGGCGCGACAACAGAGACCCAAAAACGATTCCTCAAAGCTTACAAGATCTAATGAAGTTGTGGCAATACCGCGCTCCTGCTGATCACGACTTTACAAGTAATAATGAGGTGTTTCCAGCGGCCAGTTATCAATATGTTTTATACGGCATGGGCTTTAAAAGTGATTACAGCACAACTGCCTATATGCTTAAAGACACTGTTTTCGCTAAAAGTCAGTTTGATAAAAATAAGAGCATGATAAACCAAGCAGTCACTAACTTACCTAGTAACCGAGAGCTGCTTAATAAAATTAAGCAGCATGGTTTTAGTGCTATCTAGCTTAAAAAATTACACATAAAAACAATAAAGAGACACGCATGGAAAATTTAGTCGCATTAGAGCAAAGTGCTCATCAGCATATAAAAATAGATACACAAAAAGCACAATCACACGCTAAAAATCTTAATATGATCCCCGTAGTTATGGCGGAGCTTAGCCAAATTGCCGTTCAGCAGCCTATAGTTTTTGCAAAAAACTCAGAAACAGGCGAGTTTACACTCAATGCTTTATTAGGCTTTGAGCAACATGAGAACTTGTTTTATCAGCAATCACAGTGGCAGGGCGTATATTTGCCGCTTCAGTTACAGCGTCAGCCATTTTTTGTTGGTGATACGCATGCGCAGCAAACGCAATACCCTGTGTGTATTAATTTGAATAGCCCTGCAGTAGTTGATAACTCTGCGCAAAGCGAAAATAATTTAGAACCAATTTATACCCAAAGCGCAGAAGAAAGTGGCTATTTTAAACAAATAAAGCAGTGTTTAGGGCATTTACTACAAGGCGAAATAGACAATAAAAAGTTAATTGATGCGTTGTTAAAGTATGAACTACTACAGCCATTATCGCTTGAAGTAACGTTTGAAAATAACAAAAAAACAAAGTTAAACGGCCTATACACTATTAATCAAGAAAAGCTCTCACAACTTAATAGTGATCAAATTACGCTTTTACATCAAAGTGCTTTATTACCTGCCATTTATACAGTAATAACCTCACTTGGTCAGATATACCCATTAATAGAGCGTAAAAATGCGGTGCTTAATTTAGCCGATGATTGATTTTACACTTAACAAAAATATGGTGTTACACATACACACTGTTGGGGAAGAGCAAACCCCAATAATTGTTATTGATGATTTTGTTAATAATGTAGATGCGCTAATTAATTTTGCTGTGTTTTCTCAAAACGCCAGAGAAACATTTTACGCACAAGAAAGTGATTTTTATCCAGGAGTAAGAAAAGCAGCACCGCTTAGTTATATAGAGCAGCTAAAAGCACTGTCGCCAATTATTAATTCACACTTTAATATGGCAGATAAAAGCGAGTTTGATGTAATACTTTCTGCCTTTTCAATTGCATGCACTGAACCTGATAAACTCAGGCCAATACAAATGCTTCCCCATTTTGACACACCTAATATGAAGCAACTTGCTATGGTGCATTTTTTATGTGATGAAACACATGGGGGTACTTCATTTTATAAACATAAAGCCCTGGGGTATGAACGCATAACAAAAGAGCGACTGATCCCTTATAGGCAAGCTATAAAGCAACAAGCCATGGCACAAAAGCTTCATAAAAACCCACATTATATAAATGGCAGCACAGCTTTGTTTGAGCAAATTTTCAGTGTAGAGGCAAAGCTAAACCGGGTTGTTATATATCCAAGCAACTTATTGCATTCCGGGAATATAAATGCAGCTAACGGTTATGCCTGCGATCCAATTAATGGGCGTTTAACTATTAGTAGCTTTGTGGTTTTACGTTAGTTTTTCATTACCCGTTAAAATTCTCAAAGTATTCTTTTTGCAATTCTATAGTTAGTGCTTTAGGGCGAATACCTTGTACTAGGCTGTATACCTCATCTTTTGTGTAACCTGCCGAATTTAAAATAAGCGCAGCGACCAACCCTGTGCGGCCAGTGCCGCCTTTGCAATGTATGGCAATGGTTTGTTTTTGCTGTATGGCTTGTAGTATGTCTGTTTTGTGGGTGTTCCAGCTTGATGTAAAAGGCTGTTTGGGTGCTTCGTCGTCATTTATTGGTAAATGAAACCAGGTTATATCGTGCTTTTTGCACTCACTATTAATTGTTTTTACGTTGTTTTTTTCAAGCTCCTTTTGCGGCATAAGTGAAAGCAGCATGTGAGTGCCAGCGGCTTTTAATGTAGCGATTGAATCCGCTAGGTTTTGCGTTTTTGTACCAGGGCAAGGCGTAAAAATAATATTTGCGCCGTTATTGAGTGATAAAACATCGTACGGGTGCGCGCTCATGGTAAGTCCTTTATTTTTAATAAATTTACTTTTATACGCTCACTATAGCGTGTTTTCGTTACAAGTTTAAGATTGAATAATAAGTACAAATGCTAGATACTGTTTTTATATACAGTCGTGGCGATGTTATGAAAAAAGAATTACCAGCAAAATATTATTTAGCGCATTTTAGAGAGCTTATTGAGTTTGTAACAAGTAAATGTATGCATTTACTTGAGCCCAAACACAGCCAATTTATTAGTAAAATTAACCAACTAGATGAGCAAAGCCAATGCATGTTGGCGCGTGTGTATTCGCGAAAACCTTATTTAGTGCAGGCGCAATCGCTCAATTATGAAGAAATAACTTCGCCATATCAGGCTATTTATACGCTAAAAACAGCGGGTATTTTATATGAGCCAAACGCACAGCATTATAAGCAGCTTATAGCGCATTTAACCAAGCCCATGCTGGTGGAGTTACTCAGTAATTACAGTGAGCAAGTAAGCTTTAAAAAAAGCGCAGCTAAAGGGGAGTTGGTCACTATTGCGTGCCAATTTTTTAGTGAGCGCGAAGATGATTTAGCCCCTTTATATAGCCAATATGTGATAAATAACCGTGAAGATTATTACGAGTATTTTGAGTTTTTATTTGCAGGGCGCTTAAGTAGTGGCGATGTAAACCATCAAAACCGCTTTGTTATGCGCGATTTAGGGTTAACCGCTACCCGCGAAGGGCACAGCGAGAGCTTGTCGCGCTTTAATACTCTCTCTGAGGCGCAATCTAATTATGTTTTAAATCGTTACCGTTTAGCGTTTAAAAATATCGGCAAAACAGCCGGTAATACAAAAGATGAAACCTTTGATGAGAAAACCCCTTACACCGAGCTTGCACATTTAGTTTTAGCGCAACCGGCGCATGGCGCACAAGCGCACGACATTAAAAACAAACTGCTGGTTAGGCTGTACAAACAACTTAAAAATACCGATAGCGAACTTGCTTTTAGCTTACTTGAAGGCTGCACCGATTACGCCGAAGCACAAGAAATTCAAATAAGAGAGCAATACCGCTTAGGTAATAAAGCGTGGGTAAAAGCGCAGCTAGAGCAAATTATAGAAAACCCGCTCACCGACGAATTACTGTACTTTGCTGATGACTTTTTAATGCGTAAGTTTAATAAACAAACACGTTCGCGCTTAAGTACTATGCTGGCCGATACCCAGTGTGTGCTTGAAATTGACGAAATTTACCGAGGCGATGTAGAGCAAGGCGTAAATGAGCATTACAGTGAAAAAGGGTTAACGGTATTTAATACCGAAAACACCTTATGGCAAAGCTTGTTTGGCTTAGTATTTTGGCACGAGTTATTTATTGAGTCGCCATACCCGCCGTGTAATGAATTTGATATTTACCCGCAAGTTTTACAGCTTGGTAATTTTTATGAAGCACAAAGCACGCAAATTGACGCACGTTTAAAAAGCTGTAGCACTAATCAGGCGCTGCTTAATTTGGTATGTAAGCATGCCGCGCAGTATTTTGAGCAGCCCAATGGTTTATTTAGATGGCGCAGCAATTTATTAGAGCCACTAGAGGCACTTATTTTAAACAGCCCGCTTGAAGCGTTAATTGCGCACTTAACGGCTATGAGCAAACACTATTTACAGCTAAAAGACGGCTACCCCGACTTAATGGTTATTAATAATGGCCAAGTACATTTTGAAGAGGTAAAAGCCCCAGGCGATAAGCTTAGGCGCAACCAACTTACCACTATTGATAATTTAAAAAATGTAGGCTTTACGGTACATATTGCTGCAGTTAAGTGGTTTGTAGACCCTAACCGTATTTATAGCGTGGTTGATATAGAAACTACGGGCAGCTTAAAAGGTGGTAACCGCATTACCGAAATTGGCATAGTTAAAGTACAGCACGGTAAAGTAATAGATACCTGGACGACACTTATTAATCCGCAGCGCCATATCCCAAGCTTTATTACTAAATTGACCGGCATAAGCGATGGCATGGTGTACAACGCGCCTGTATTTGCCGATATAGCACAGCCACTACTAGATAAACTTGCAGGCAGTATTTTTGTAGCCCATAACGTGAACTTTGATTACGGTTTTATTAAAAAAGAATGTGAGATTGCAGGGCACTTTTTTAAAATGCCAAAAATGTGCACCGTGGTTGAATCGCGCAGAGCGTTTAAAGGGTTAAAGTCGTATTCGCTTGGTAACCTTAGCGCGCATTTTAATTTAAACTTAACCAGCCATCACCGCGCATTGGCTGATGCAACTGCCACTGCTGAGCTGTTATTGCTGATACAAAAAAGTGAAACGCTAACGCAGTAGCTTATTATCTTATTTTTAAGCATTTGAAATTTAAATAATAAGTAGCTTTATTATAAATTTTTAATTTATTTTGGAATAAAGTGTTTTAGTAAATCGTCTTCTTTATGTCAATCCGACAAACTAGAGGACAAAACAATGACTAAATTAAATAAAATTGTAAGCGTAATGATGTTAAGCGGTGTGTGTACTTTTACAGGTGCAGTGCACGCCGCTGATATTGAACTATCTCAGTCAACGTCGGCGCAGCAACAAACATCTACATCTATTACGCTTTCACAAAATGGTTTAACAGCCAGTGGCAGCAACGAGTCAAACGTATCTAACGATACACAAGTAACGGCTGATGACTCGCAAAACACAGATTCAATGGCTAGTGACACGCAAACTCCAGCGCAAGAAAGCAGTGAGGCCGCAGAGCCTGCAAATACATTAGTTGCATCTGCCAGCTCATCTTTAAATAATGCATTAAATGCATCGGCCTCGTCTTTAAATGCCACAGCCAATTCCACAAGCAATACCACAGTCAATACAGCGCTTGATGCAACAGCGCAGTTAACCTCATCGGCGGGTAATTTAACAACCGCTGTGAGCCAGACGTCATTACTTTCTGTTACCTCTGAACAAGGCGCTCAGCCAGACACCACAGATACACCTGCCGATGCCTCTTTACTTTCAAATGTAAGTAGCGCAACCGATTCAGTAACACAAGCTGATGCAACTAATGCAACTAATGCGCTTAATGCGGGTGAGCTTACAAACCAATTAGCAATTACTAATACGGCTGCAAACTCAGTGAGCTCTGCACTGCAAATGGGTGATGCAATTAATACCAGTAATGAAGTAGTAAGTAGTGTTCAGCAATCTTTAATTGCCAGTGTGCAAGATAGTACGGTTAGCAGTTTACAAAGCACGGTACAGCAAAGTGTTAGTGGGCAGGTGAGTGCAGCGGTCACTGATCAAATTAGTAACGATGTAGCACTTAGCACCGCAAGTGAAGTAGTAACCAACATTACTAACGATTTAGACCTAGGCCTTTAATACGCCAAGTATTTGCACAAATGCCGAATAGGGAAACCTATTCGGCCTGTTGGAGAATAAATATGAAAGCAGTTATAACCGCCACTTTGTGTGTTTTTAGTGCTCAAGCGGTGCTTGCACAAACTAACCACATTAAAACAGCTGAGCAAAATAAGCCCTTTAAAAGTAGCTTTGAGCTAAATGCAGATGCAGAAGTTGGGGTATTAAGTAACTCGGCGCTCTCTGTTCAAGAGCTTGACGATATTTCGTCGCAAAGCGACAGCGGCATAAAAACCGCAGCCGGTGTTAATGCAAAATGGCAAGTAACTAAAAGCGCTAAATTAACTTCAAGCTATAGGTTTGAACAACAAGACTACGATGAGTTTGATCAATACGATTTAGACCTGCATCAATATGGTTTAGATGGCAGCTACAGCTTTAATAGCCATGAGGTAGGGGTTCGTTACGATGGGGCAAAAGCAAATGTAGATGGCGAACCATTTTTACATTTCAATCAAGCCAGCGCCTACTATGGCCATTTTTTAAACCCGCATACGTACTTGCGTATGAGTATAAAAACCAAAGCTAAACGTTTTGCTACTGCAAAAGCACGTAATGCCGACGGCGTAGGCGGCGATGTAGCGCTTTATCATTTTATAAATAATGGCCAAACCATGCTAATGACATCGCTAAGTGCCGATAAAGAAAACGCCGACGACAACCAATACGACTTTAACGGCTACGGTTTTACTACTAAAGTTACGCACAAATTTACGGCCTTTAATATGGCTAACAAAGTGGGGGCAGGCTGGCGTTATCAAAACAAAGATTACGATGAGCAAACAACGGATGATTTTTTTGAGCAAATACCGTCGCGAGATGAGCACCGAAATGTCGTTAATGCGTTTTATAACGTAGCTTTATTTGAGCACGTAACATTAATAGCCGAGGCTGAATATGGCGATTACCAATCAAAGCTTAGTAGCAATACCTATACGCAATCGGTTTTATCGGCGTCAGTTAAAGTGCACTTTTAGGTGGGTAAATAGCACCATAACCAAAGGTGGTATCTTTGCCTTGCTCGCCTAAGTCGATGGCTAGCGATGTAAGCTCGTTAAGTGCTTTGGTTTTATTATTACCATGTTTTAACAATAAACAACTTAATGCCGCGCTTACATGCGGCGCCGCCATTGACGTACCCGACTCCCTCCCAAATTTTCCATTACCTTGGCTTGTAACAACATTTACACCAAAGGCTGTAAAGTCAATGTAATCACCTTTATTTGACCATCTATAAATTTGGTTTTGTGAATCAATAGCACTTACCGCTATCACACTTTTATACGCACCTGGGTATAACGGCTGCGACGCCGGCCCTTGGTTACCTGCAGCAGCTACAATTAACACGTTTTGTTTTATTGCTGCAGTCATACTTGCTTCTAAAACTGCGTTATTTGGCCCCGTTAGGCTCATATTTATTACGGGTACTTTATTACTGACTAGCCAGTTAAGTGCTTCTACTATGGCAAATAAAGTAGCCCCTTGTGCATATTCAGATTGCCTATAAAACACCTCGGCACTGTAAAGCTTGGCATTGCTTAAAAGCGGGCTAAGTTTTGCGCCTTTACCTGTAATTAGCCCTGCAATGGCGGTGCCGTGTAAATTTGGCGAGCTTAACCCTTGTGGTAAAAAGCTTTGCGTAGTGATATTTGTACCTTCAAAAGCACTGTGTTTGGTATTAATGGCGCTGTCGATCATGCCAATTTTTACGCTTTGTGTGCAGTAAGGGGCAATAGAGTTATTTGGTGTTACTTTTGCGGTAGGCTCGCCAGTTTGCGCTTGGTATATGTGGTTTCGGTCAAGTATTGCAGACTCATCTAAGTTAAGCGCTTTTAATAACTCACTTTTAGAATTAACACCTTGGAGCACGTTAAAGCGCACTAAGCTCATGTTAAGTGCGTTGTAATTTTTTACCGACACAATGGTTACATTTTGCTGTTTTAGGGTATTAAGTTGTTGGCTATTTGCCATTAATAACCATTGGCGCTCTATTGCTCTAAAGCCGTTTTCTAGCTCTACTTCAACAAATGCGGTGTTTTGACTATTTATATTAATGTTAAGCACATTAGGTAAACTACTAATTGGCTCACTAATTTGCGCTTTTAGTTCATCAATCGACACTTGTGGTACAGGCACCGGAAGCGGCAGGCGTTGTGCGCGCTCTATTGTTTGTTCAATACGCTGCTCTATTGGGTTTAACTGCCCAAGCACTTGATCGACTTTGACTATATTGGCAGAACTCGTTGCGCTAAATATGCAAATCGAAGCGGCTATGATGTGTTTAACGCGGAAATTTTTCATGTTCATAGTGGGTTACTTTTATTAAATTTATCATGCTTGTTAGTTAACGTTTAACACATAAAAATATTTCATTATTCAAATTATTTTGATTATTTGGGAATAAATGTTTTTTTGAATCGTCTTCTTTATAAAAGGGGTAAAAATCAATGAACGAAACATTAAAAACCTTATTGCCCATGCTTAGGCGTTTTGCCTATTCGCTAACGGGTAGTAAAGCAGATGCAGACGATGTAGTGCAAATAACAATTGAAAAACTATTAGTAAAAGGCATTCCGGATGACGTTGA
>NZ_NTLW01000299.1:0-1268 GCF_002632075.1 Pseudoalteromonas sp. ESRF-bin5
ATTTTACCTATTTCATGGGCTTACATTACCATGATGGGCTCAGAGGGCTTAAAACAAGCCACCGAAATGGCCATTGTAAACGCTAACTACTTAACGCACGAGTTAAGTCAGCACTTCCCAATTTTATACCGTGGCCGTAACAATCGCGTTGCTCACGAATGTATTGTTGATTTACGCCCATTAAAAGAAGCGTCAGGCATTACTGAAATGGACGTCGCTAAGCGCCTACAAGATTACGGCTTCCACTCACCTACTATGTCGTTCCCAGTTGCGGGCACGTTAATGATTGAGCCAACTGAATCCGAATCAAAAGGCGAGATAGACCGCTTTATCGAAGCAATGGTGTCAATCAAAGGCGAAATCGACAAAGTAATCTCTGGCGAATGGTCAATCGAAAACAACCCACTTGTGTTTGCACCGCACACACAAGCAGACGTGTTAGGTAACGAATGGGACCGCGCGTACGACCGTTTTTACGCTGCATTTCCAGTGCCAAGCGTTGCTAAAGATAAGTTTTGGCCAACCGTTACACGAATAGATGACGTATACGGCGACCGTAACTTAGTATGTTCATGCCCAGCGGTTGAGACTTACCGCGATTAATTTTTGAACTTTAATGGGTAGTAAGTTCCACTGTAGAGTGGGATTTATCAAAGTTATAAAAGCCGTTGCAGCAATGCAACGGCTTTTTTGTGTGTGGTGATTCGCCATAAATTATATGAAGGTAGGTTGGGTAGAGTGCAACGAAACCCAACAAATCACAAATATACTTACTCGCTCAAAAGCCAAGAGTATGTGTTATTTATTGTAGGCGTTTAGCTTGCTGACGCGCGGGCGGCAGCCCGAATCAGTATTTGAATAGGTGCTTAAGGTTATCATCACCGATAATGAAGAAAAAAGGGGTCAAATCTTGACTTCAGACATCAAAGGTCTAGCTTTATAGTTTACTGCTTATGGAGTGAATTGCTATGTCTAGGCCGTTGCGAATAGAGTATGAGAATGCGTTTTATCATGTGATGAATCGTGGAAGAGGGCACGAAAATACTTTTTTGAGCGATGACGACTTTAAGTGTTTTTTATACTGCATTGAGCAAGCAAGCCTTCGCTTTAATATTGAAGTGCATTCGTATTGTTTGATGACCAATCATTACCATCTGCTAATAAAAACTCCCGATGCTAACTTAGGCCGAGCCATGAAGCACATTAACGGCCTTTACACTCAATACTTTAATCGAACACATAACACAGATGGTGCACTGTTCAGGGGC
>NZ_NTLW01000251.1:0-2571 GCF_002632075.1 Pseudoalteromonas sp. ESRF-bin5
ATAAAAATAGGAAAGGAATTAAAAATAGATATCGAGGAAGTATTTATATGTGGTGGGTGATACTGGACTTGAGCCAGTGATCTTCGCCATTATTTGTAAAAAAAGGCGATGCTCTTTTTTATAATAAATCTAAATATTCAAATAGGAATTTCATAAAAATAGGAAAGGAATTAAAAATAGATATCGAGGAAGTGTTTATATGTGGTGGGTGATACTGGACTTGAACCAGTGACCCTCGCCTTGTAAGGGCGATGCTCTCCCAACTGAGCTAATCACCCACATATAATAGATATTACTTTTTTAAACTTATCAATTAATCGCTTAGTATAATTTGGTGGGTGATACTGGACTTGAACCAGTGACCCTCGCCTTGTAAGGGCGATGCTCTCCCAACTGAGCTAATCACCCAAATTATATATTTAATATGCACCATTCTAAGAATGGTGGGTCGTACTGGACTTGAACCAGTGACCCTCGCCTTGTAAGGGCGATGCTCTCCCAACTGAGCTAATCACCCAAATTATATATTTAATATGCACCATTCTAAGAATGGTGGGTCGTACTGGACTTGAACCAGTGACCCTCGCCTTGTAAGGGCGATGCTCTCCCAACTGAGCTAACGACCCATATTAAATTTTAAAACGCGACTATTAATATAATAGATTTATATGTGGTGGGTGATACTGGACTTGAACCAGTGACCCTCGCCTTGTAAGGGCGATGCTCTCCCAACTGAGCTAATCACCCACATATAAATTAAAACACGACTATTAAAATAAATAGTACTGGACTTTAACCAGTGAACATCAACGTTACTTGGAAGTAGCGGTAATGCTCTCTTTTTTCTAAACTGAGTAATGACCCATTTAGATTTTTGTAATATGCACCATTCTGAGAATGGTGGGTCGTACTGGACTTGAACCAGTGACCCTCGCCTTGTAAGGGCGATGCTCTCCCAACTGAGCTAACGACCCATATTACATGCTACTACCTGTAGTAAGTAGTACTGGACTTTAACCAGTGAACCTCGCCATCTTTTATAAAAAGCGGTGATGCTCTCTTTTCTTGTAACTGAGCTAACGACCCATATTACAATTTAAACTACTATTTTTATAATAGGTTTTATATGTGGTGGGTGATACTGGACTTGAACCAGTGACCCTCGCCTTGTAAGGGCGATGCTCTCCCAACTGAGCTAATCACCCACATATAAATTAAAACACGACTATTAAAATAAATAGTACTGGACTTTAACCAGTGAACTTCTCTGTTACATGTAAGTAGCAGTGATGTTCTCTTTTTCTATATGAACTTAGCGTCCTTATAGAATTTAGATGCGAACACTTTTAAAAGTGGTGGGTGATACTGGACTTGAACCAGTGACCCTCGCCTTGTAAGGGCGATGCTCTCCCAACTGAGCTAATCACCCGCATCTAAACAACTTCACATTGCTGCGTTGTTGTGGGGCGCTATTATAGATAGAGTTGAAAATGTGTCAACACTTGAATGACAAAAATGTACTGAATGAAGGTTTTATAAACAACAAGATATGGTGGGTGTCTATTTTATAGTCAAAACATGTTCGGTAGCGTAATTGTGTGGTGTATTTGTGGTGTTTATAAATCACATTAGTGGCTAATCTAGTTTTTAGACGGAATACACAAGCGATTACTTTTAATTGTTGAACATTTAAACCTTCTATAATAAGAATATATATTTTGTTACCTCTCTAAAAAGTCATAACAAATAAAATAGAAAAAGTATTTTAAAGTGCAACTATAAAAAGCATGTGTGTTTTACTGCATTTACCTAACTGGCCTGTTGATATGAAAGTACGGTGTTAGGTCGGTAATTTATAAATTATATTTGCAATGTTTGAATTGCATATAAATGTATACCTTTTGAGGGTAGGGTAGTGAACTACAATTCACTGACTAGCAACGCTACATAAAATAAAAGTGTAGGGGAGTCTCATTAGGGCAATGATTTTAATCAAATTGTGTTTTTTAGCATGCTTGATAGCCAGTTTGTTGAAAATTAAACCATTTAAATAAAGCTGGATAAAAAACTGTTGACTTTATTTTGGGTGGTGCATAGAATGCGCCCCGCACTAAGCAATACACGACGTAGTTATTACGGCGAGTGTTGATCAAGTTGGGGCTATAGCTCAGCTGGGAGAGCGCTTCGCTGGCAGTGAAGAGGTCTGCGGTTCGATCCCGCATAGCTCCACCAATTATTAGTGTTTGTCCTAGGGTAGCAGTTTTCTGCGTCCCCATCGTCTAGAGGCCTAGGACACCGCCCTTTCACGGCGGTAACAGGGGTTCGAATCCCCTTGGGGACGCCATCTAGCTTTAAGCTAGAGGTGGTTTTACCAAGAGAATAGCGTAACAATTAAAGCTCGAGTCTTTACTTGTATTATATGCATTACCTTAGCAACTCATGATGTGAGTCAAACTCATCAAATGTCCTAGTGACACATTTATGTGTCCCCATCGTCTAGAGGCCTAGGACACCGCCCTTTCACGGCGGTAACAGGGGTTCGAATCCCCTTGGGGACGCCACTTACTATTT
>NZ_NTLW01000286.1:0-3100 GCF_002632075.1 Pseudoalteromonas sp. ESRF-bin5
GGTAGCTACGTTCGGAACTGATAAGCGCTGAAAGCATCTAAGCGCGAAGCAGGCCTCGAGATGAGTTCTCACTAGACTTTTAAAGTCTCTGAAGGGCCGTTGAAGACTACAACGTTGATAGGCAAGATGTGGAAGTGGTGTGAGCCATTAAGCTAACTTGTACTAATTACCCGTGAGGCTTAACCATACAACGCCAAACGCGTTTTGTGTGACAGTTAAGACAGAAGTTAATGACTAAAGTAGATATTACTGACAGAAAGACTTAAAAAATATTATCAGATATTTTCCAAATTTATGAGGTGACTCTTAGCGCGTAGCGTTAACATTGAGGCACCTTGCGCAAAGGAAAAAGAAGCACTCCGTGCTTGTCATTAATCCTTTGCACCTAATTTGCTTGGTGACAATAGCGTTTTGGACCCACCTGATCCCATGCCGAACTCAGTAGTGAAACGAAACAGCGCCGATGATAGTGTAGCATTTGCTATGTGAAAGTAGGACATTACCAGGCTTCAAATTGTAGAAAGCCGCTTCAGAAATGAAGCGGCTTTTTTACGTCTACAGAAAAGTAATATTTAACATTTTCTTCTCTAAAGCGCAGCCACACAAAAGAGCTCGAAGGCGATCACCATACATGGCTGCCTTGTGCCT
The DNA here is from genome assembly GCF_002632075.1 of Pseudoalteromonas sp. ESRF-bin5. NCBI lineage: Bacteria > Pseudomonadati > Pseudomonadota > Gammaproteobacteria > Alteromonadales > Pseudoalteromonadaceae > Pseudoalteromonas > Pseudoalteromonas sp. ESRF-bin5. The sequence continues at coordinate 649 of NZ_NTLW01000286.1, forward strand.
TGACACAATAATAATTTCTATTTCACGATGACTTTTACAGATTTACTTCTCTATGTATTGATTTAAGTTTTATAACAATATAAAAAATACTAGCGATTTAAATAAGCGTATTGGCTAATACTTTTATAGAGATAAGTTATTATTGGTTTTGTTTAACTTTACTTGTTAAAAGTCCTTATGGGCTTTATGCTCTCCTTTTGTTAACGTTTTTACTCATTTAGGGTCCTCTATGTCTTTCCCCTTATTTATCGATGACTCACCTTCTTTAATAGAGTTTACTCGTATCTACCTTGCTTTGTTTTATACCTTTGTAGCAGGTTTTTATACCTATAGAATTATTTATATGTCACGTACTGAGAAAGAAAACATTGTTTTTCCTGGAGTTAAGTATTGTGCAAGTTGGTGGAACCATACTGCGTTTAAGTTCTTTAGAGCCTTGATATGGTTTGTATGTGTATTGCGAGTGTTTGTTCCTTCACTTGATAATTACTTAGGGCTTTTTGCTGGTTTGAATGATTGGCCCGGTGTTATGTTTGGCAATGTACTTTTGACAGCAGGTTTTGCTTTATCGATGCTTGTTCATTTTAATATGGCTTCATTATGGCGTTCAGGAGTTGATCCAAACGGTCCACGGGAATTAAAAACAAAAGGGTTATATCAGTTTTCTAGAAACCCAATGTATTTGGGCGTGATAGCCGCTCAAATTGGATTTTTCTTAGCGTTGCCAAGCTTATTTAGTCTAATATGCTTAGTCATTGGGGTCGCAGCTATATACAGGCAAACTCTGGTAGAGGAAAAGCATTTAACCGAGAGCTTTAAAGTTGAATATAAACAATATTCACAGGTAGTGCCTCGCTGGTTTTAATTGTGCGTTATTCTTCAATGAATTCGCTGACAAACACCTTTTTTGAAACTGGTTTAGAAAAGTAATAGCCTTGAATATAATCACATTGCATCTGTTTTAGTAACATGTACTGCTCTTGTTTTTCTACTCCCTCAGCAACTACTTCCACATTTAAGTTATGGGCCATTGTGATAATAGCCCTTACTAGTGCAATGCTATTATCATTTTTTTCTATATCCTTTATAAATGAACGATCTATTTTAAGGATGTCGATATCTAATCGTTGTAAGTATGCCAGTGATGAGTAACCCACGCCAAAATCATCAATAGCAACATCTATTTGAAATTCACTTAGGCGCTTGAGCTGTCGTTTTATTTCTGAATCAGTTCCCATTAGGGTGTTCTCTGTTACTTCTATTAAGACAGAGTGTCCGGGTAAATTGAATTGTTCGCTTGCTTGTATCCATTGCTCAACCCACTCACCAGAGCGATCAATCTCCAGTGGTGAGGTATTAACACTAACTTGTATAAGGCGTTTAGATATTTTATTGAATAAAGTGCAGTCTTGTATTGCTTGCGATTTCACCCAGCGGCCTATGTCGCTTATTAAGCCATTTTTTTCTGCCACAGGGATAAATTCATTGGGCCCTATTAATCCTTTTTGTGGATGATTCCAGCGGATCAATGCTTCGGCTTTAGTAATGCTCTTACCGTCAACAGAAAAAATAGGTTGATAGTACAACTCAAACTGACTTTCTTTTAAACCAAGTTTTATTTCTTCAATGAGTTTTCTTTTCTCAGTTGCTTTTTCTTCAATTGAGTAAGAGAAAAATTCGTACCTATTTCTACCTTTCTTTTTAGACAAATACATTGCTTGGTCTGCACGTTTTACAAGCTTTTCTACTGTACTACCATGCTCAGGATAAAGAGTAATCCCAATACTTGCGGTAACACATACAGTTTCTTCTTTTAATTGTATCGGTTTTAATAATGCTTGTTTGATTTTATCAGCAACTTTAACAGCGATTGTTTGGTTAGCGTTTTTTAAAATTAATGTAAATTCGTCTCCGCCTAATCTTGCAATTATATCCTCATCTTTTATGCATGCTTTGAGTCTATTGGCTACATGATGTAACAGTAAATCTCCGTAGTCATGGCCTAGGCTATCATTAACGTCTTTAAAGCCATCAAGATCTAAAAATATCAATGCAAAGCTTGTATTGTCATTACTGATAAGCGTTTGTATTTCTTCGTAGAAAAAACGACGATTAGGTAAGTCGGTTAAACCATCTTGGTATGCGTAGCGGTGAAGTTCGCTGTTAGCATTTTCAAGCTCTTGGGTACGTGTTTTAACTTGATTTTCTAAAGCGTGTTCACGTTGCTCTATTGTATAGAGCATATCGTTAAAACATACTGTTAATTCGCCAACCTCATCATTAGAGAGTTGCTCGGCACGTAAACTATAGTCATTTGATTTAGTGATGTCGTTAGCTGTTTGAGCTAAATATAAAATGGGGCTTAAAAAACGACGCCTCAGTAACAATGAAATAATTAGGCTGACAGCAAAGGATAGTAGCGTGAGACTAATTATAAACTTTACATAAAAAT
>NZ_NTLW01000035.1:0-15374 GCF_002632075.1 Pseudoalteromonas sp. ESRF-bin5
GCTGTAAATAAGGCAATAAGTGACTTTTTAATTCAAAATTAAAGTAATTTTAATCGCTTGTTTTTGATTGCACGTACTAAATATATGAATATTTTTGTGCTATAGTACGCGCCGTTTAATTTAAAGGTTATACGTTGATGGTCAGTCAGTTAATTAACGAATTTGATACCCTAGGGTTGTATTTTGGCTTAGCCGGTATTTTGATATTCATCGGCTTGGCAATTAAAGACGTACTTAAAAGTGGTAATGTACCTAAGTTTGGTCGCTATATAGTATGGACTGTACTCTTTTTAGGCTGTTCAGGCTTTATTGCTAAAGGACTTATTCAAGTATTTTGGCAAGGCGCAGGTGTAGGTTAGGCATGGCGAAGTCAGAAACAGATAGAACAACACTCGATTTATTTGAATACGAAAAGCGTCCAGGCCGACCTAAGACCAATCCTCTTTCGCGGGATATGCAGTTAAAGGTTAATAAACGTAATCAAATAAAAAGAGACAAAGCACGTGGTTTAAAACGTGTTGAATTTAAAGTTTCATCGCAGTTGTATCAAGCGTTAAGTGATATGGCAGATGCACAAAATATTAGCCGCAGTGCGCTGATTGAAACGATTTTACAAGAAAGATTGGCTATTGATACATAAAAGGTTATAAATCCATGGCAAGTGTAGGCATTTTTTTCGGAAGTGACACAGGTAACACAGAACACGTAGCAAAAATGATCCAAAAAGAATTGGGTAAAAAGCTTGTGGCTGTGCATGATATTGCAAAAAGCTCTAAAGAAGAGATTGCAGATTTTGATTTAATCTTATTTGGTATTCCAACGTGGTACTACGGCGAAGCACAATGTGATTGGGATGATTTTTTCCCTGAGCTTGAAGAAGTAGACTTTGAAGGCAAACTTGTTGCTATTTTCGGTTGTGGTGATCAAGAAGATTATGCTGAATACTTCTTAGACGCTATGGGCATGATCAACGATATTGTTACTGAACGCGGTGCTATTGTTGTAGGTCACTGGCCTACTGAAGGCTACGATTTCGAAGCCTCAAAAGGTATGGCAGACGACAATCACTTTGTCGGTTTAGGTATTGATGAAGATCGTCAACCAGAACTTACAGAGCAACGCGTAAAAGCATGGTCTGCTCAAGTATTTGATGAAATGTGTTTAAGCGAGCTTGCTGACTAATCCATCCGATATACCGCTAACTGTTTAAATAGTTATCAAACAGTTAGCGTTTTCTTTATTTACTGCAATATAAATCATTTCTTCTTTGCACTTGAGGCCTAGGCACGTTATCCTATTTGTTGCTTATGTATCGTGAGCATCTTTGCAAGATGTCTAGTATAACCAAATAAAATTGAGACAGATTTAATGACTGATCATAACTTGGAACTTAAAAAAGCCGGTTTAAAAGTGACTTTACCGCGTATTAAAATTTTAGAGATTTTACAGTCTCCAGATAACCAACACATCAGTGCTGAAGATGTTTACAAAATTCTTTTGGATTTAGGTGAAGAAATTGGCCTTGCAACTGTATATCGCGTACTCAACCAATTTGATGATGCAGGCATTGTAAGCCGTCATCACTTTGAAGGCGGGAAATCGGTATTTGAATTATCGGGCAGTACTCACCACGATCACTTAGTATGTTTAAAGTGTGGAAAAGTTGTTGAGTTTGAAGATGAGATGATTGAACGTCGCCAGCTTGAAATAGCTCAAGAAAACGGTATTACTTTAACAAACCACTCTTTATACCTTTACGGAGAGTGTGATGATAAAGCTGCATGTAAAGCGTTTAGTGATGCAAATAGTTAGTATATCCTAGCTATAAAAAAACCTGCTATTTGCAGGTTTTTTTGTGCCTATTATTTAAAGTATTACTACACCCACAAGTGAGCGGGCGTAGTAAAAATAAGCTTATTGTGTTTTAGACCATGAGTCACGAAGACCTACTGTTTGGTTAAACACAACATTTTCTGACTTAGAATCTCTTGAAAAGTAACCGGTACGTTCAAACTGGAACCCCTGCTCTGCTTGTGAATTAGCAAGCGAAGGCTCAAGTTTAGCATTAGTTAAAACAACTAATGATTCTGGGTTTAATGTCGTTTCAAACTCATCAGCTGCAGCTGGGTTTGGCACATTAAATAAACGATCGTACAAACGAACTTCAGCTGTAATAGCCTCAGAAGCTGATACCCAATGAATAACGCCTTTAACTTTACGACCATCACTTGGGTTTTTGCCTAGTGTTTCATTATCATAAGTACAATAAATAGTGGTTATTTCACCGTTTTCGTCTTTTTCTACACGATTAGCTTTAATAACATAAGCGCCACGTAAACGAACTTCTTTATCGAGCACTAAACGTTTAAACTTATTATTTGCTTGCTCTTTAAAGTCTTCTCGTTCAATGAATATTTCACGCGTAAATGGCACATCGCGGCGACCCATTTCTTCCTTATTAGGATGATTAGCCACCGATAACGTTTCTGTGGTGTCTGCATCGTAGTTTTCGATGATCACTTTAACCGGATCCAGTACAGCCATCGCGCGAGGAGCATTTTCATTTAAGTCATCACGAATACACGCTTCTAGCATACCCATTTCAACCATATTCTCTTGCTTTGTAACCCCTATTCGTAAACAAAATTCACGAATTGAAGCCGGTGTATAACCACGGCGACGTAAACCTGCAATCGTAGGCATACGTGGATCATCCCAACCTTCGACGTAGTTATTTACAACAAGGTCATTTAACTTACGTTTAGACATAATTGTGTATTCAAGGTTTAAGCGAGAAAACTCAATTTGCTGTGGATGACATTCAATGCTGATGTTATCAAGTACCCAGTCGTATAAACGACGATTATCTTGGAACTCTAATGTACATAGTGAGTGCGTAATACCCTCGATTGCATCAGAAATACAATGCGTGAAATCGTACATTGGGTAAATACACCATTTATCAGCAGTTTGATGGTGATGAGCAAAACGAACACGATAAATAATTGGATCGCGAAGCACCATAAACGAGCTTGCCATATCAATTTTTGCACGAAGAACACATTCGCCTTCTTTGAAACCACCCGCACGCATTTTTTCAAATAATGCTAAGTTTTCTTCAGGAGATGTATCTCTGTATGGGCTATTTTTACCTGGCTCCGTTAAAGTTCCGCGGTATTCACGTGCTTGGTCTGCTGTTAAAAAACAAACATAAGCTAACCCTTTGTTTATAAGCTCAACAGCATAGCCGTATAAAATATCAAAATAATTAGAAGAATACTTTATATCACCATCCCAGTTAAAACCTAACCATTGAACGTCTTCTTTTATAGAATTAACGTAGTTAATGTCTTCTTTTTCTGGGTTTGTATCGTCAAATCGTAAGTTACATAAACCGTTATAATCTTTTGCAATACCGAAATTTAAGCAAATTGATTTTGCATGGCCTATGTGTAAAAAACCATTGGGCTCAGGTGGAAAGCGCGTGTGCGTTGCAGCATGCTTTTTACTTGCTAAGTCTTCATCAATTCGGGTTCTAATAAAGTTACTTGGGCGATTCTCAATTTCCGCCATAGGAGTACGATCCTCTAAATATTACTTAATTACAAAACTAATGCATTATTACAAAAACAGTCACTAACATACAGCAATAGATTACGGTTTATCTTACTTATTGATTAACTTTAATTCATCTAATCTGTTTTTAACGAATAAAGTTTGTTTTAGCGCAATATTTAATTCATAGAAGCGCTTTATAGTGCGTCAATACCGTACTTTATAAGGATTAAGAGATGGCTACACTTAACCAGCACCGTGTTTATATACCTAGTAATGCACGTGCTAATCATTACTTACTTGCAGAAATTACCCCTAACGATAGTTTTTACTCAAGCTTTAACTCAATAAACTGTTGTTACGAAAGAATAGCACGTCAATTATTTGCAACATGCGATGAGTATGAGCTCCATAATGTGCATATTTTAGCAAACGACAAACTTCCTGTTGTCAGATTCCATGATGAGTCTTATCAGTTAGAAACTAATAAGCAAATGCTCATATTTTATAACCCACGTTATCACGAAGCGCATAAACTCTATTATTCAACGGACACGCAAAGTAAAAAGGTACGCTTACTCTTTTTAGCTACGGGCGAAGATATACGAGCTAACTCCGCTGTATTTCACAAAAAAGTCCAAAAAGTATTAACGGTAATGCAAGAACAATTATTTATTGATCAACCCCAATTTAAAGTGCGTGATCATCAACATTTAACTTACGACTTATTTGCTAAAAATAAAGGAAACAAAGAAACCTACGGCTACAAATTAAGAAGTTTGTACCCAAGATATCAAAATCGCCAATGTGAAATACCTAAAGAACATGCAGAGATGACATACACGACATTTTCTATTCCTGTATCAAGGGCTATTAAAACTCAATTTCAAACTTTAATTAATAATGGCGATTTTAAACAATTTTATAATTACTTTTTAGATAGCTTCAAACGGTGCTGCGAGCTTAATAAGCTAACACATGGGGCATTAATAGCTAATGGTGCCAAACCTATTGTTAGAAATAGTAAAGTGGATATTAACGAAGGAAACGAAGAGCTTCAAAAGCTCAGCTTTGACATAGACTCAGATAAAACACAGCTAAAGTGCTTTTACGATGAACAAAGATTAGTTGAAACAATTCATTTTGTTATTGCAGCTGCCAATCATAACAAGCAAGAAATTGGTTATGGCAAATTTATGAATCAGGTTGAAAAAACGATTTTTCAACTTTGTGATGAACTAGATATAAGTAAAGAAAGACAAGATCTAACCGTCAGGTTTTTTCAACATATCAGTTACCCGTTTTAATTAACTGCTCAAAACAAAAAGGCTCGCGAAATGCGAGCCTTTTCAAAGATTAACTCAACTGATTACCAGCCTGTTTTCTCTTTAAGTGCTTTACCGATATCAGCAAGTGAACGTACAGTTTGTACGCCAGCAGCTTCTAATGCAGCAAACTTCTCATCAGCAGTACCTTTACCGCCTGCGATGATTGCGCCAGCGTGACCCATACGCTTACCTTCTGGTGCAGTAACACCAGCAATGTAAGATACAACAGGTTTAGTTACGTTAGCTTTGATGTACTCTGCAGCTTCTTCTTCTGCAGTACCACCAATTTCACCAATCATTACGATTGCTTCAGTTTGTGGATCTTTTTCGAACATTTCTAAAACGTCGATAAAGTTAGTACCTGGGATTGGATCACCACCAATACCAACACACGTAGACTGACCAAAACCAGCATCTGTAGTTTGCTTAACCGCTTCGTACGTTAAAGTACCAGAGCGAGAAACAATACCTACTTTACCAGGCTTGTGGATGTGACCAGGCATGATACCAATCTTAGTCTCACCAGGAGTGATAACACCTGGACAGTTAGGACCGATCATACGAGTACCTGTTTGATCTAGTTTAACTTTAACGTCAACCATATCAAGTGTAGGGATACCTTCAGTGATACAAACAATTAGCTCGATGCCAGCATCGATTGCTTCTAAGATTGCATCTTTACAGAAAGGTGCTGGTACGTAGATAACTGAAGCAGTTGCGCCAGTTTCTTGTACTGCATCACGTACTGTGTTGAATACAGGAAGACCAAGGTGCGTTTGACCGCCTTTACCTGGGCTAACACCACCAACCATTTGTGTACCGTACTCAAGCGCTTGCTCTGAGTGGAAAGTACCTTGGCCACCAGTGAAACCCTGACAGATAACTTTTGTATCTTTATTGATTAATACAGACATTATTTGCCCTCCGCAGCAGCAACAACTTTTTCAGCAGCGTCTGTTAATGATTCAGCAGCAATGATGTCTAAGTCAGAGCTCTTAAGAACTTCACGACCTAATTCAGCATTAGTACCTTCTAAACGTACAACTACAGGTACGTTTACGCCAACTTCTTTAACTGCGCCAATGATACCTTCAGCAATCATGTCACAACGTACGATACCGCCAAAGATGTTAACTAAAACAGCTTTAACATTGTCGTCAGAAAGGATGATTTTGAATGCTTCAGAAACACGTTCTTTAGTCGCGCCGCCACCAACATCTAGGAAGTTAGCTGGCTTGCCACCGTGTAGGTTTACGATGTCCATAGTACCCATTGCTAGGCCCGCACCGTTAACCATACAACCTACGTTGCCATCTAGTGCTACATAGTTAAGCTCAAAGCTTGCTGCATGTGCTTCACGCGCATCTTCTTGAGATGGATCGTGGAACTCACGGATTTTTGGTTGACGGTAAAGTGCATTACCATCGATACCGATTTTGCCGTCAAGACAGTGAAGGTTACCTTCGTCTGTGATTACTAACGGGTTGATTTCAAGTAATGCGAAATCGAAATCGTTAAACATTTTACCAAGACCCATGAAGATCTTAACGAACTGTTTCATTTGTGTTGGGTTAAGACCCAATTTGAAACCAAGTTCACGTGCTTGGTAAGCTTGAGGACCTACTAGTGGATCGATCTCAGCTTTGTGGATAAGTTCTGGTGTTTCTTCAGCAACAGTTTCAATTTCAACACCGCCTTCAGTAGACGCCATGAAAACAACTTTGCGAGAAGCACGATCAACTACTGCACCTAAGTACAATTCGTTGGCGATATCTGTACAGCTTTCTACTAAAATTTTAGCAACTGGCTGACCATTTTCGTCTGTTTGGTAAGTAACTAGGTTTTTACCTAACCAGTTAGCTGCAAACGCTTTAACTTCATCGATAGTTTTAACTAGCTTTACACCGCCAGCTTTACCACGTCCACCTGCGTGAACCTGAGTTTTAACAACCCACATATCACCGCCGATTTTTTCAGCAGCTGCTGCAGCTTCTTCAGGTGTATCGCAAGCGAAACCTTGAGAAACTGGTAAACCATATTCGGCAAAAAGTTGTTTTGCCTGATACTCATGCAAATTCATGATGCTTTATCCAATTTTTTATACTAAAAGAGCTGAATATTTATTCAATAAACAACTATCCCAAATTGCGCACCTAGTATAGTTGCCAAGGCTTAACATGAAAACCCCAGTACGACCAAAGGCGCAAAAAAAAAGCTGTGAATTGTGGTTCACAGCTTATATTTCATACTACTTGATTAAACATCCAGTAATAAGCGAGTTGGATCTTCAAGTAACTCTTTAATAGTTACTAAGAAACCAACAGATTCTTTACCATCTATTTGGCGGTGATCGTAAGAAAGTGCCAAATACATCATAGGAAGAATTTCAACTTTACCATTTACTGCCATTGGACGGTCTTGAATTTTGTGCATTCCCAAAATTGAAGACTGTGGCAAGTTAATGATAGGTGTAGATAGTAATGAACCGAATACACCACCATTTGTAATAGTGAAGTTACCACCTGTCATGTCGTCAAGCGTTAGCTTTCCGTCACGGCCTTTAAGTGCTAATTCACGAATGCCTTTTTCAATTTCAGCAACTGATAACTTATCACAGTCTTTAAGAACTGGTGTTACTAGACCACGAGGTGTAGAAACAGCAATGCTGATATCAAAGTAATTGTGGTAGACAATGTCGTCCCCATCAATTGACGCATTTACATCAGGGAAACGTTTAAGTGCTTCAGTAACTGCCTTCACGTAGAAAGACATAAAGCCTAAGCGAATACCGTGACGTTTTTCGAATACTTCTTGGTACTGCTTGCGAAGGTCCATGATTGGCTTCATGTTAACTTCGTTAAACGTAGTTAACATTGCAGTAGAATTTTTAGCTTCTAGAAGACGGTTAGCAATCGTTTTACGTAAACGTGTCATAGGAACACGCTTTTGAGTACGATCACCCATTGGCGCAACTGGAGCAGCAGCTTCTGCTTTCTTCGCTGATGGTGCCGGTGCTTTCAAGAACGTATCAACGTCTTCTTTAGTTACACGACCATTTTTGCCAGTTCCTTTGATTTTAGAAGCATCTAGTCCTTTTTCAGCAATTAAACGACGAACAGATGGAGTTAATACATCTGAGCTATCAGTTGAATCTGCAGCAGGAGCCGCCTCTTCTTTAGCTGCAGAAGCTGCAGGTGCACCACCTGCTTTTACTGAACCGATTACTTGCTCACCTAGAACAGTATCGCCTTCAGCGTTAATGATGTCGCCCATGATACCGTCTTCTTGAGCTACTACTTCAAGAACAACTTTATCTGTTTCGATATCTACCAGGTTTTGATCGCGCGTTACTGCGTCTCCTGGTTGAACATGCCATGTAGCAATTGTTGCGTCTGCAACTGATTCTGGGAGTACAGGTACTTTGATGTCCACTTCTTTACCTTCTGATGCTGGTGCTGATGGCGCCGATGGCGCGTCTTCTGATTTTTCTGCTTCACTTGAAGATGTGCTTTCGCTTGAAGGCGCTGCATCAGCATCGCCAAGTAAACCCATAACTTGGTCACCAAGTACGGTAGCACCCTCTTCTTGAGAGATTTCTGTAATTACACCGTCATGTTGTGCAACTACTTCTAACACTACTTTGTCTGTCTCAATATCTACTAAGTTCTGATCACGGGTTACCTTGTCGCCAACACTTACATGCCATGTAGCAACGGTAGCATCTGCAACCGACTCAGGAAGAACAGGAACTTTAATTTCTGTGCTCATCGCTTATCCTTTATTTTCTATAGTAAGCGCGTCAGCAACGAGCGCTTGTTGTTCTTTAGTATGTACTGACATGTAACCACACGCTGGTGATGCAGATGCTTTACGCCCAGCGTATTTCAACTTAGCACCTTGTGGAATTGCGTCAACAAAATGGTGTTGAGAACAGTACCATGCACCTTGGTTTTGTGGCTCTTCTTGACACCATACAAAATCAGTAACGTGTTGGTAACGTTCCATAATAGTTTTCATTTCGTCATGTGGGAACGGGTATAATTGCTCTACACGAACGATGGCAATATTATTTTGTTCCAGCTTACGACGCTCTTGTAGTAACTCGTAATAAACTTTACCACTACAGAAAACAACGCGTTCAACGTTCTCAGGTTTAATATCATCAACTTCGTCGATCATATTATGGAATACACCGTTTGAAAGTTCTTCAAGTGATGAAACTGCAAGAGGATGACGTAGTAACGATTTAGGCGTCATAACAATCAATGGACGACGTAGAGGTCTTACTGACTGACGTCGTAACATTGCATATACTTGCGCAGGTGTAGACGGAACACAAACTTGCATGTTGTGATCAGCACAAAGCTGTAAAAAACGCTCCAAACGAGCAGAGCTGTGCTCTGGACCTTGGCCTTCATAACCGTGTGGTAACAAAATAGTAAGACCACATAAGCGACCCCACTTTTGCTCACCTGAACTCAAAAATTGGTCAAATACAACTTGCGCACCATTTGCAAAGTCACCAAACTGAGCTTCCCAAAGTACAAGAGAAGTTGGTTCGGCAGTCGCATAACCATACTCAAATGCAACTACTGCTTCTTCAGACAGTACAGAGTCGAAAACTTGGAAAGCGCCTTGATCTTCACTTAAGTGTTGTAAAGGAAGATAAGTCGCACCATCTTTTTGACTGTGAACAACGGCATGTCTATGGAAGAAAGTACCGCGACCAGAATCTTGGCCTGTCATTCTAATGTCAGTGCCTTCGGTTGCGATAGTTGCATAAGCAAGTGTTTCTGCCATTCCCCAATCAAGCGGTTTTTCACCAGTGGCCATTAACTTACGATCATCGTAAATCTTTTTAACGCGCGACTGAGCTTTATATTCTTCAGGGTAGCTCGCTACCTTTTCGCCAAGTTCTTTGAGCTTTTCAACCGAAACACTTGCGTCGTAATCAACATCCCAATCGTGGCCCACGTATTTAGCCCAATCTGAAGAATGAGAGGTTTCTGGTTGAATTTCAGATACAACGCAATTACCGTCATCTAACCCATTACGGTATTCATCGGCAAGTGCTTTAATTTCTTGTTCTGAAAAAGAGCCTTCAGCGATTAGTTGATCTGCATAAATAAGTCGCGGAACTGGGTGTTTTTTGATTTTTTGGTACATCAAAGGCTGAGTAGCATTTGGCTCATCAGCTTCATTGTGGCCATGTCGACGATAACAAACTAAGTCAATAACTACGTCACGCTTAAATTTGTTTCTAAAATCAAGTGCTATTTGTGTAACAAATGCAACCGCTTCAGGATCATCAGAGTTAACGTGGAAAATTGGTGACTGAACCATTTTTGCGATATCAGTACAGTAATCTGTAGAACGAACATCGTCTTGTTTAGAGGTAGTAAAACCAACTTGGTTATTAACAACAATTCGAATACTGCCACCACAACTAAACGCATTAGTTTGAGACAAGTTAAACGTTTCTTGTACTACACCTTGACCTGTTACAGCAGAATCACCATGAATTGTGATCGGTAATGCTTTTATTCCCGTAGTGTCACCTAAACGATCTAAACGAGCGCGTACAGAACCCATAACTACAGGGTTAACTATCTCAAGGTGAGAAGGATTAAAAGCAAGTGCCATATGAACGTTGCCGCCTTTAGTGGCAAAGTCCGATGAATAACCCATGTGGTACTTAACATCACCAGAACTTAATGTATCTTTATGCTTGCCAGCGAATTCATCAAAAAGCTCTGATGGATTTTTACCTAAAACGTTCACTAAAACGTTCAAGCGTCCGCGGTGAGCCATACCAATTACGGCTTCTTGTTGGCCACTTTCACCAGCTCGGTGAATTAGCTCTTTAAGCATAGGTACTAATGCATCCCCACCTTCTAGTGAGAACCGTTTTGCACCAGGGAACTTAGCACCCAAATATTTTTCAAGACCATCAGCTGCAGTTAACCCCTTGAGGATACGTAGCTTTTCTTCTTTTTCGAATTTAGGCCTAGATTGAACAGATTCTAAACGTTGTTGTAACCAACGCTTTTCTTCCGTAGATGTGATGTGCATATACTCTGCACCGATAGAACCACAATATGTAGTTTTAAGTGCTTGGTATAATTCACCTAAAGGCATAGAGTCTGAACCAACTGCAAAAGACCCTACATTAAACTCTCGCTCAAAATCAGCTTCTGACAAGTCGTGGTAATCTAGCTCTAAATCTCGAACACGCTCTCGTTCCCAAATACCTAATGGATCTAGGTTTGCATTTTGGTGTCCACGAAAACGGAAAGCATTAATAAGTTGCAGGACTTTAACCTGTTTAAGGTCACCGCCGCTACCCTCTGCTACCACTACTTCTCTATGCTTGTTTTTTGCAAGCTGTGCAAACTGTGCACGAACTTCTGAATGCTTAACTTCAACATCCACACCATTAACTTTTGGTAATTGTTCGAACACTTCTCGCCATTCATCTGGCACAGAAGTCGCATCATCTAAATACGCTTCATAAAGCTCTTCTACATAAGCAACGTTACCGCCGTTTAAATGTGAAGATTCTAACCATGCCTTCATCACACCTTCGTGCATTTATAAGCCCTTTTCTTTAGCGCAGAAATTAATAGTTATAATAACAAGATGGCTAGTAATGAAAACTAGCCATCTTACGTTTCTATGTAGTTAAACTGAACGGTTTAATAACATAGATTTGATTTGCCCAATAGCTTTGGTCGGATTAAGACCTTTAGGACAAACGCTAACACAGTTCATGATACTGTGACAACGGAACACACTGAACGCATCGTCTAGGTCTGCTAAACGCTCTTCTGTTGCTGTATCTCGGCTATCAGCTAAGAAACGGTAAGCATGAAGAAGGCCTGCTGGACCAATGAACTTGTCTGGATTCCACCAGAACGAAGGACACGATGTTGAACAACATGCACATAAAATACACTCATATAAGCCATCTAATTTATCACGTTCTTCAATAGACTGAAGACGTTCACCTGCAGCAGGTGTGTCATTAATTAGATAAGGTTTAACTTTTTCGTATTGAGTGTAGAACTGACTCATGTCAATAACAAGGTCACGTACCACAGGTAATCCTGGAAGAGGACGAACTACTATTGTACCTTTACCGTTATTTTGTAACGTAGATAAAGGAGTAATACATGCTAAACCATTCTTACCATTCATGTTAACACCGTCAGAACCACACACGCCTTCACGGCATGAACGACGGAATGAAAGTGAAGGATCTTGCTCTTTTAATAATAAAAGTGCATCCAGAACCATCATGTCGTGACCATCGTCAATTTGCAAGGTGTAATCTTGCATACGCGGTGCGTTGTCAACATCTGGATTGTAACGATAAACTGAAAATTGTACTTGTGCCATCGTCTCGCTCCTAGTATGTACGTGCTTTAGGTGGAAATGCTTCACGCGTCTTAGGCGCGTAGTTTACGTCACGCTTACTCATTTCATCCGTAACAGGATTGTATACTGAGTGACATAACCAATCCGTGTCATCACGATCTGGGAAGTCAAAACGAGAGTGTGCACCACGGCTTTCTGTTCGGAAGTTTGCAGCTACTGCTGTTGAGTAAGCTGTTTCCATTAAGTTATCAAGTTCAAGACATTCGATACGCTGCGTGTTAAAGTCTGACGATTTATCGTCAAGACGAGCATGTTGTAAACGCTCGCGAATTTCTTTAAGTTCTTGAAGACCAGTCGCCATTGAATCACCTTCACGGAATACCGAGAAGTTAAGCTGCATACATTGTTGAAGATCTTTCTTAATTTGAACAGGATCTTCACCTTGACCAGCTGTTGAGTTTTCCCAACGATTATAACGTGCAAGAGACGCTTCTAAGTCTGATTCAGAGGCAGCTTTTGATACTTCAACGTCTCTGAGGTATGTACCTAAGAAGTTACCTGCAGCACGACCAAACACTACTAAATCAAGTAATGAGTTACCACCAAGACGGTTTGCACCGTGAACAGATACACATGCAATTTCGCCTACAGCAAATAAACCCTCAACTACTTTTTCATCGCCTTGAGCATTGATTTGAAGCACTTGACCATTCACGTTAGTAGGTACACCACCCATCATATAATGACATGTTGGTATAACTGGAATTGGTTCTTTAGCAGGATCTACGTGAGCAAATGTTTTTGCAAGGTCACATACACCAGGAAGGCGTAGGTTAAGTGTTTCTTCACCTAAGTGGTCAAGCTTAAGCTTGATATGAGGACCCCAAGGACCATCACAACCACGGCCTTCACGAATTTCTGTCATCATAGAACGTGCAACAACATCTCGAGAAGCTAAGTCTTTTGCGTTAGGTGCATAACGTTCCATGAAACGCTCGCCATCTTTGTTTAAAAGATAACCACCTTCACCACGACAACCTTCAGTTACAAGCGTACCTGCTCCTGCAATACCTGTCGGGTGGAACTGCCACATTTCCATGTCTTGCATAGAAATACCAGCACGTGTAGCCATACCAACACCGTCACCAGTGTTAATGTGAGCATTTGTGGTTGAAGCGTATATACGACCAGCACCACCAGTAGCTAGTACAACCGCCTTTGATTTGAAGTAAGTGATTTCACCTGTTTCAATCTCAATTGCAGTACAACCAACAACATCGCCGTTACCATTTTTAACTAAATCAAGTGCATACCACTCAGAGAATACATTTGTTTTATTTTTAACGTTTTGTTGATAAAGAAGATGTAATAAAGCATGGCCAGTACGGTCAGCTGCTGCTGCAGTACGTGCTGCTTGTTCGCCACCAAAATTCTTTGATTGGCCACCAAAAGGACGCTGGTATACACGGCCATTTTCAAAACGTGAAAATGGTAACCCCATGTTTTCTAATTCAGTAATTGCTTCTGGGCCAGTTTGACACATATACTCGATAGCGTCTTGGTCACCGATAAAATCGGAACCTTTAACGGTATCGTACATATGCCATTCCCAGTTATCTTCGTGTGAATTACCAAGCGCTACTGTAATACCACCTTGAGCGGATACGGTATGTGAACGCGTTGGGAATACTTTCGATATTAGTGCACACGTTTTGCCAGATTCAGTAATAGCCAAGGCAGCGCGCATACCTGCACCACCTGCACCGATTACTACGGCGTCAAATTCACGAACAGAATATTTCACTTAAACACCCCATAATACAATTAGACCAATAGCTACGTAAGCAACGGCCATTAGGTTTAGAACAAACCCTAAAAATGCGCGTAACTTTGAGTTTTTAACATAGTCTGTTAAAACCTGCCAAAGGCCAATGCGGGTATGAACCATAATGCATACTAGGGTTACTAGCGTAAACCCTTTCATAGCTAGGTTAGAGAAGAGGCCTGTCCAGGCTTCGAAAGTGACTTCCGGCGTCGCTAAAAAATAGCCGATAATAAAAATAGCATATGCGCTAATTATTAATGCCGTGGTACGTAAAGATACGTAATCTTGTACACCATCACGTTTAAGAGTTGCTTGATTTAAGACCATATCCACACTCCCGCTAATACAGCGAATACAACGCCAAGAGCCATTGCAATTTTAGCGCTTAGGTTACCTGATTCAAGTTCTTCCCAGTGTCCCATATCCATTACCATGTGACGGATACCACCAATAAGGTGATAGCCTAGTACTGAAATGGTGCCCCAAGCTATAAATTTGGCAATGAATCCGTTAAACAGACCCTTGACGAATTCAAAACTTTCAGCTGACGAGAGAGACTCAGACCAAGCCCAAATGACAAACGTTAAAGCAAAAAATAATGCAACACCGGTGACGCGGTGAAAAATTGATGCTTTAGCCGTTGCCGGCATAGATATAGTTGTTAGATCTAGATTTACAGGTCTTTGCTTTTTCACAGTTACTTGCCCATCTTGCTCACATTGGAGCTCATCTACTTGCTTTTCTAAAAACCCACCAAATGTTTCTGGTGGAACTATCAAGATAAACGAATTAAAACATTAAAAGTTCACATTAATGTAAATTTTTTGAATGTAAAAATATCTTTACCCAAATACAATACGGTTTTAAAACCTCCGTTAGTATATATACCCATAAGGCTTTTTACAATTCTTGTTTATTTAGAGATGTTTGCGAATTAGCCAATAGTATAATACATATATGATACAGAATATTTATTATACAAATGTGCATAATGTTTATAAAAATTGACTTTAACCCCCTCTTTCACGTTAAAATGCGTAGATGTGCTTAAAACAGATTTCAGAACTTTAAAAATCTAAAAATCAGAATAGATATCTTAATAGGAGATACATAGCGATGGCAGATAAAAAAGCCACAGTTCATATTGATGGACTTGATCCAATCGAACTTCCAATTTATCAAGGCACTGCTGGCCAAGATGTAATCGACGTACGTACGTTAGGTTCACATGGCCACTTTACCTATGACCCAGGCTTCATGTCGACTGGTTCTTGTGAATCTGCAATCAC
>NZ_NTLW01000030.1:0-39552 GCF_002632075.1 Pseudoalteromonas sp. ESRF-bin5
TTGCAACAAAAAACACAAGTATTTCCGCTTGAGCGAAACGCCGCTGTGCGTTCAAGGTTAACCCACTCGCTTGAAGTGCAACAAGTTGGCCGCTTTATTGTACAGCGTATTTTTGCCAACCTAAGCTTTGAGCAACAAAAAGATTATGGCTTAACCGACCTAGAACGCCCACTCGAAAGCCTAGTAGAAATGGCTTGCCTAATGCACGACATTGGCAACCCACCTTTTGGCCACTTTGGCGAAGCCGCAATAAACCACTGGTTTAATACTAATTTAGCCAGTGTAACGCCCGAGCGATGCCGCGAGCCAAACACCGGCATAGGCGTTATTTTTAAGCACCTAGCGCAAGACATTTGCAACTTTGAAGGCAATGCCCAGGGCATTCGTATTATTCACTCGTTGCAAACCCTTAACCTAACCTACAGCCAAAGTGCAGGTATTTTAAAATACACCCGCCCAGCAGGGCTTGACGTAAAAGACATACCCCAAAATAAAAACTACTTAATGAAAAAAGTAGGCTACTACTACAGTGAAAAAGCCTTTATTGAAGCATTACAAAACGAGTTAACCATAGAGCCTTACTGTCGCCATCCGGCCAGTTACATAATGGAAGCTGCAGACGATATATCGTACTGCCTAGCCGACATAGAAGACGCAGTAGAAAAAGGCATAATAACCATTGAGCTACTGTGCACCGTGCTTAAAAATCACTATCAAAAAGTACTTATAAACATAACCATTGACGACACCGAACACCAAGACTTTGTTAGCAAAGCGGTAAACTACGCACTAGAGCGTGGCAAAGCACAACCGTATAACTTTAATAGCGAATTTTTTATATACCTGCGTGTAGCCCTGCTGCACCCGCTGGTTAACCATGCCGCAAAACGCTTTATAGAAAACATAGAACCCATTTATCACGGCGACTTTAACCATGCCCTACTAGAAGACCGAAGCCACTTGCACGCCGTAACACAAACGCTTAAACAAGTTGCCCAAGCGCATGTGTTTTCAGATAAAGAAGTAGAAAAACTTGAGCTACAAGGCTACAGAATTATTAACGGCCTACTCGACAGCTACAAACCTCTACTGCAATTAACAAGCGACGACTTTAAACGCGCCCTAAATGGCGACAAACGCCTACTAATAGAATCAAGGCTTGTTAAAAAGCTCTCTAAAAAGCACCTAAACAGCTACCAACATGCCATAGACGCCATGCAAGAAGAGCCCGACCACTTTGCAGCCTACGAATTTTATTACCGATGCCGGTTAATTCAAGATTACATTAGCGGCATGACCGACCAATTTGCCTACGACGAATACCGCAGCCTAATGGTAATAAGCTAATAAAATAGCGCTCACTCAGCGCTATTTTATAACCGCCTGGCTAAGCTTTAATATTAAAGCAAATAAGCTTAGCCATATTCGCCCGCCATTAAGCGTAATACTCCCCTAGATAATTTTTAATTTTACGCTTAAAATCAACTTATTAATGTTTAAACGCTAACCGCCCTTATGACCACTTTACTCACACGCCTGACGCTTTGTTTTGCCTTATTTTATAGTGTTAATAGCGCTGCTTATAACGAAGCAATGTGCATACTTATAAAGCAAGAAGTACAGCAATACAGTAATAACAAAACAAGCGAAAAATACCGTAAAGCGGCGCGTGACTATAAAAAACATTGCAACAAACCTAAGCAAGTACTTACTCAGTCTAAACCAGTAGTAAAAGAGCCAGAGCCAAGCGTAATAGTAACCCAACCACAACCAAACAATGTGCAACCTGCTCCGGTTATTGAGCCCACCAACCAAACCACCGATGGGCTAATAAACGAAAAAACACTTAACTTAACCGATGAGCAAAAACAGCAAATTAGCGACATGATTGACGCTAACGCAAGCGAAGTAACCATTAATGTAGAGCCTACACAACCTACACCTACCGAAAACAACGCACCTAACAACACAGCTGACAACCAAACGCTAGCAGAGCCAATAACAACTCAAAAACGAGAACAAGCTCCAGCACAAGTGCTTGAGGAAGAATCAAAAAAAGTACAAGAGCCAGCGAAAAGCCAAGTAACAGAGCAAGCGACACCGGTTAAACAACCCTCAGAGCTAACAGTAGCACCGGTGATAAAACCAGCGCCAGTGATTGCCCCGCAACCAGCGCGCGAGCAACCTAGCTCGTTATTATTACCAAGTTTTGTATTAGTACTGGTTGTGCTTATTGGCGCAATGGTGATCATTCGTTTGCGCCGCGCAAAACAAACCAATGCCAGCGCAGCCGTTACAGCAGTTAGTACGCAAACACAAAATACACAAAGCGCCGAAAAACAAACAGCTAATGTAACCTCAGAGCAACAGCAACCAAAAACCACACAAAAAATACCGTCACCCAGTGAGCAATCGGCTACAGAAACAGCCGAGCCAAAAGCCCCTACTAACAACGCCGTTACTAATGACAAACCACGCGAAGAAAAACCACAACCTAATACTGCCGAGTTTGAAGCCGCAGCTAAAACTACATTAGAGCGTATTAAAAACGCCAGCAGCTTTAACGAACCGCAAGTACGCGACTTTGATCCAGATGCAAAACCTGTAAAAAAACAGCGCAAGCACAGCCCAGTAAAACCAGAGCCAACACCAGTAGAGCCTGTTGAAAAAACTGAACAACCAGCAGAGCAAACACCTGAGCCGCTACCAACAAGTACACCTACTAAATTAGATAAACCCGAGCCAGAAGCGCCTGCATTTAAAACGGAACACGACTTTAAAGAGCCCGAAGTACGCACGTTCGATCCTAATGCACCACTACCCGGCAAAAAGAAAAAACCGCGTAAAACAGAGCCAACACAAACTGAGCCGGAGCCACCAGCGCCACAAAACACCCCTGAAACAATGCAACAAGAGCCAGATGCAACTGAAACAAAAGCCGAGCCTACCCCCCCTACAGCTGAGCCTAAAAAAGCAGATACCAACAACCCATTTGCCAACCTATCACTTGATGCAAGTTGGGACCCAAACTCAGCCGAAAAACCCAAAATAGAAGAAAAACAACGCGCCCCTAAATCACAAGCACTAATAGACGCAGAAGAACGCGCTAAAAAGCTACAAACAAAAGAGTAGCAACCAGCTTTGCCTGACTTAAAAAAATAATTACTCACAAAGAGGGTGAGAGACGCTGCGCTTTTAGAGGTAGTGATTGTGCTTAATAATGGGAAACTTTACTTCTAACGTGAGCAAGCTCAAGATCAGTAATTAAATACCAGCGCTTGCAACAAACACCGTAGGCGCAAAGCTTGCTTGCGCGAAAAGCGAAGCTTTTAATTATGAAACAAAGTTTACCTTACGCTTTAATTAAAACATCAAGCACTACTCGTTAAACTTAAACACCGCTATTTGCCTCATAAAATGAGGCAAATGGTAGGGTTAATTGCCTCATTATTTTGCTTGCACTACCGCTTTGAAATTATAGGAAACTGTAATTTAAACATCCGCAGACACAATTTTACTTCGCGCTTTGATTTTTAACCGTAAGCGCCTCGGTGTACTCTGTGGTGATATTTATTTTTTAGCAAGAAGCTGCGCTTCTAACGTGAGCAAGCTCTACGTCTACAAAACCAAGCTAAAAATAGCCCTATTCACTTTGGCTTCTCATTCGCTTCCCTTTGTGCATTACATCTTTAAAACCAATGATTCACAAAGAGGGTAAGAGACGCTGCGCTTTTAGAAAAGTGCTCAAGGGACTCGTGACTAAAAAACCAATAAATCAAATGGCTTGGCTTCTCATTTACTCCTCATTCGCTTCTCTTTGTGCATTAAAGCCCTAAAAGCCTATTATTCACAAAGAAGTTAAATTTACTAGTAGACGCGCAGCTTGCTGGCGTTTAAAAGCAACGCTTTTACGGGGGTTAATAAAATGATTGTGTTACCACGGAGAAGTGAAGGAGAAGATCAGAAAAAGTGACCATCCCAATATTTTTTAACTCTGTGTAGCGCGAAGCGCCTCGGTGTACTCTGTGGTGATATTTATTTTTTAGCAAGAAGCTGCGCTTCTAACGTGAGCAAGCTCTACGTCTACAAAACCAAGCTAAAAATAGCCCTATTCTCTTTGGCTTCTCATTCGCTTCCCTTTGTGCATTAAAGCCCTAAAATCCATTATTCACAAAGAGGGTAAGAGACGCTGCGCTTTTAGAGAAGTGATCAAGTAGCTCAGCTCTTCTCATTTACTACTCATTCGCTTCTCTTTGTGCATTAAAGCCCTAAAAGCAAAGCTTTTAATTTATGGACGAAAGTTTACCTTTCGCTTTAATTAAAGCATTCAGCACTACTCGTTTAACTTAAACATACCTATTTGCCTCAATCAATGAGTCAAATAGCCATTTAATTGCCTCATTGAGCAACTGTGTAACGTGTACTGCGCCCACCGGCAGCTGTTTTTGTTATGAAACCTAATGTTTGTAAATCGGCTAAATGCCGTGTGGCAGTCGCACGACTGACTTTAGCTACCTTTTGATACTGACTGGCACTAATTCCGTGCTCAAATTGGCCATCGAGTAATTTATTAATTACTTTTACTTGTTGCTCACTTAGTTTTGTTTGCTCTTTACTTGCCCAGTAATTAGTTTTAAAAACTGTTTGCTCAATATTTTTAAGCGTATGGTGTATCGCATTATTAAGCGTATTTAAAAACCATTTAATCCACTGTGTTATACAAAGCCCGCCACGCTGCGTGGCTTCTAGCACCTCGTAGTAGCTTTTTCGATCGTCTAAAATAGCCACCGACATAGCATAAAACCGAATAGACTCTGCATACTTTTGTGCTAAAGCCAGGTCGGTTATAAGTCGTGTTATACGCCCGTTACCATCTTCAAGCGGATGTATTGTTACAAACCACAAGTGTGCGATAGCAGCACGAATAAAAGGGTCTATTTGTGGATCGTTTTGCGTGTTGTTAAACCAATCAAAAAATAGCGACAGCTCTTTGTTTACTAACTTTTTAGGTGGTGCTGTAAAATGTAATACCGGTTTATCTAAACGCCCTGATACCACCTGCATTGGCTCACCGCCACGCAACTGCCCGCCCTCAATATTAGTAAACAAGCTTTGCTCATCTGCAAATAATAAACGATGCCAGTTAAGCACCCTTTCTAAACCAAGCGCTGAATCTGTGTTAGTTATTGCATCAAGCATAATTTCTGCAAGATTGTCGCTTTGCACAGTTGTGGGATAAGGCTTCTCGTTAATATTGAGCTTTTTAGCGAGCGAAGAGCGAACCGAAAATGCATTAAGCTTTTCGCCCTCAATCGCACTAGAGTGAATAATATTTGCTAATAAAGTATCAAGAGCTTGCTGCTTTTGATGGGCACTTTGCACGCCCATACGGCCCACTAATAAGCCATGGTTATATGAAAGTTCACTTAGTAAGGGAGCAAGCGACGCATAATCCCACGTAAAGTTTGGCCAGTTTTGTTGTTGCCATATCCACATAGTCATTAGCCCTTAAGTTAGTTAACTTCAGTCTATATGATTTAATTGCCTCATTCAATGAGGCGATTAATGGCATTAATTGCCTCATTGTTTTGCAAGCAACACCGCTTTTTAAATTATAGGCAACCGTAATTTAAATATTTATAGATGCAATTTTACTTCGCGCTTTGACTACTCATTTTCTTCTCATTCGCTTCTCTTTGTGCATTAGAACCCTAAAACCCCATTATTCACAAAAAGGTTTAGAGACGCTCCGCTTTTAGAGAAGTGATCAAGTGACTCGTGATTAAAACCAATAACTTAAATCAAGTAGCTTTGCTCTTCTCATTTACTCCTCATTCACTCCTCTTTGTGCATTACAGTTTTATAAGCTATTATTTCTAAATTTACTGGTAGACGCGCAGCTTGCTGGCGTTTAAAAGCAACGCTTTTACGGGGGTTAATAAAATGATTGTGTTACCACGGAGAAGTGAAGGAGAAGATCAGAAAAAGTGACCAACCCAATATTTTTTAACTCTGTGTAGCGCGAAGCGCCTCGGTGTACTCTGTGGTGATATTTATTTTTTAGCAAGAAGCTGCGCTTCTAACGTGAGCAAGCTCTACGTCTACAAAACCAAGCTAAAAATAGCCCTATTCACTTTGGCTCCTCATTCGCTTCCCTTCGTGCATTAAAGCCCTAAAGCCCCATTATTCACAAAGAGGGTAAGAGACGCTTCGCTTTTAGAGAAGTGATCAAGTAGCTCAGCTCTTCTCATTTACTCCTCATTTTGTTCTCTTTGTGCATTACGCTTTTAAATAACTAACACACTTTAGTAAACAGGAATAAACTCGCCCTTAACCTGCTGCGATGCCTTTAACCACACTAAATAAGCCTGCTCGTAATCTATAAAATAGGTAGAAAGCGCATTTAAAATCACCTCATTCTCAAGCGTATTACACGGGTTTTTAGCCTCGGCCTGCACAATTGCCTTTAACACCCTTCTACCCTGCTTATGCTGAATAAAAAACGCCAACCAATTATTCGCATTTGCATATAAATCGCTTCGGTAAGACTGCTGCTCCCACAATGCCTCTGAGTCAATTAACGACCTAAACTCCATATACGTCCGGCGTACACGGTAGGTAGGAATAGCAATAGTTCGGTTAGTTTTATAAATCAGCGTGTTTTCAAAAACCTCAGCCATTCCCTCGTTTAACCACCTAGGGGTACTGCCAATTAAATTAAAATTAATAACATGCATTGCCTCGTGAATTGCTACGCGTAAACTACTTTGCGGATCGGCCTTATCAAACCTCACTAACGCCGTGTTATTTTTACCAAAGTAAATCCCCGCATTGTTGCTTGGTAAAGCCCCAAAGCGCGACACATAATCGTCGTAATAATTATTAGGTAGTACAACCAAGTTCATTAAAATGGATTTGTTGGGGTATAAACCAAATACGTTTTGATACTTTTCGTATGCTTCAAATAAACGAATACGCAGCGTTTTATGGTAATCGCTATTTACATTAGGGGTAATTAAATTAACAGAGGTGTAAGGGCCTATATCAAATTTTCCGGCTGTAAAATCGAGATTATCGTTTAATTGCGACAACTCACTTTGCGCGTATTCAAGTTCTTCAGGGTCGTGAACCAACTCACAACTACTTTGCTGCTCCGGGGCAGGTTTTGGCTGAGCTTTTACTTTACTGGCCACATTACCAACACGCTTATCGTTAACGGTTTCAGTAGTATACACATGCGTATAACTTTCAGTATTTTCAGCTTTACGCGTATAGTTATTTACTTCAACCACAGCGGTATTTGGTTTATAAAAAAAGTGTAAAACCAGCAATACCACAACCAACAACAATAAATGACGTGTTTTTATTTTCATTAAATTAGCCCAGCATAATAGTTAAACAACAATACTTAAAAAACAAAACTCACACTAGGGCTAACGCTAAAAATAACTAAAATGTCATTGTTATTAAATTATAAATACAATGATTAATTGTTCTGTGGGCGCAAAGCTTGCTGAAGTGAAAAGCGAAGCGTTTAAATTGCTTTGCTTTCATGCAATGAGCGCTGAACTACTTGATAACAAATAGCACGCTGCTGCTCTTGGCTTAAGTTTACTTGTCGCATAGAAAGAATTGTTTTCACTAATTGTTTGTGCGAAACAATAGGAAAGTTTGGACGCTGTTTAAGCTCTATAAACCAACCAGGAAAACACAACACCGGTATAACCTGGGTATTAAAACCCGTTGCCTCTTGTAACCATTTGTTCACCCAATTAGCCTGATTTTGGGCTTGTTCTAGCGGCTTGCTTTCAAACCAAGAGGGAAAGGCTAAATGATTATTCTCAAATTTAACTTTGTAATTAATGTCGTCTTTTATTCGCTTGTGCCTGCCTTTGGTTTCAATAGCAAAAATACCATTTGGCCCCACCACTAAATGATCAATGTTAAAACCATCAGCTTGTATATCATGAAATACTTGGTATCCGTGTGACTGAAGTTCTATAAGTTCAGAGGCAACTGCTAATTCGGCATCACGCCCAAGTTTTAGCTTTATTAAGTGATTAGATTTTACCCACAGCTTTCTTGCTACATAAGCTAAACCTAAAATAATCAAAGTAATTAGGAAATAATTAACCTTGCCACTAGCAAACATTTCAGCAATCCCTTTAATCGCAAAAGGCATTATAACAATGAGTGCAGCTAAAAATATTAAGCCAATAACATCTACAATCTTGTCATTCACTTGTTCTTGAAGAGTTTGCGCGGCAACACGTTTTAATTTATGACGTTCGATTGGTAATTTAGCGCTACGTTGGTGTGACCAAATACGAAAGAATAAAACGCCAACTAAAGAGTAAACGCACGCAGCGATGAGTATGACACTTAAGCTCTGGTTTAAAAAATCATCCATGACAAATCCCTATAATGACAACTCATACTTTATACATTAAAAACAGGTACATGTCGTATTATTCAAAAAGAAGTACAATTAACGCTACAAAATTCACCTAAACACTTGTAGGCGCAGAGCTTGCTCGCGCGAAAAGCGCAGCTTTTAAATTGCATATACTTATATCGCGATGGCAACCAAAGGACACAACACTTTAAAACAACCCAATCGATTAAAGCTCATTAGCTTCTGATTCTATGTCATCTATTAGCTCTTTGGATATCCCTTGAAGCGCCCTTTTTATATCTACTGGTATAAAACCAAGATCTAAAGGACTAGAAATAGCTAAACCTGAGTTCTTAAACTCTCGTAAATTAGCGATATTTGCTAAATAGCTTTCAAGTAATTCAAGCTTTGCTTTTCTTTTTAAATTTTGCCGAAATATTTCTGTAAATTTACGTATTTCATCAGGTTCATCATCTTCAAAGCGCTCACAATAAACTCGCGAGGCCATTTCTTTTTGAGTTAAACCTAGCTCTTTAATAATTATTTTAATTTTATTTTGTAATTCTTCGTGTTTTTCCATTTTCTGTCCCAGTTTGTCCCAACACCTTATTTATGATGATTTTGCTCTCAAAGCGAAGAGCATTCCTTAAACTAAACAAAGGTAATATTATGAAAAACATGAATCAAAGTGCCGCTGCACGAATCCAAGCTGCCGAGGCAAAAGCTAACAATGGCTTAGTTGAAAAAGGCGGATTTGCTGCACGAGCTCAAAGAGCTGCTGCAAATAACCAGCAAACTTCACGTCCAGCCCCAAATAATGGACCTAGTAAAACAGGGAACCCTTCGGGCCCGGGCAGAGGTAATAATCCACCAAAATCGAAATAAAAAGAGTACCTTTAGCGATACGCAAGTATCGCTATCTACATTGACTTAACTTACTAACAAAAGTGTTAATAAATTTCTTCTTATTTGACGATAACTCCGCCTCAGGTACAATTTTCATTGTTTCATCTAATGCGCAAATACACATCCTGCATTAACGCGTAAATTGTTTTTACTAATTTTTGCTTGAGGGTTAGAACAAAAACTAACTATTTCAACAATAGCACCGGTCGAGTAGCGACTAGGCTCAAGTAACTCTCTATCTAACTTATACGCACCCACAGCTCCTATTAATAGTGCGACTTTAGCTGTTAAAAGCGGCTTCTTAAATTTTTTATAGGTGTGGCCTGCAAACGTTTTTGCACATTTACTACAAGTAATATGGTTTCCGTATTCTAAAGAGCTTTCTTCAGAACAGCAGGGGCAAACTAAGTTGAGCTGTTTTTCATTAGAGGTTGTATTTGGTGAGTTTCTGCTAGCGTCCATTGCTATACCTTTAAAATTTTTATGCCCATACCTTATTGATATTGCTTAAATAAATCAACTTAAATTAACGTTACTTGAATAAATTTGTCGATGCACCAAGAGTTATGTATATTAAATTTATACGTAATTTGAGTAACTTAAATGGCTAATCAAGATCAAAAAAGGAAATGGCTTTCGAGTAAAGAAGCGATGAAACATCTAAAAATAACAGACTGCGAGTTAATGCATAGCCGCGAACGTGGCGAGCTTAAGTTTGAAAAGCGCGGTCGCGCGTACTTTTATTATTTTGACATCAAGGATGAATAAGTGATATTTCACAATTTACTGCAAGAAATGAAAGCCAATGAGCAAAAAGTGTCTACTCCTCAAAGCTTTCAAAAATACCTAAGTACCAATAAATTAAAAGCTAATACTGCAGCATCAATATCTATAGATTCGATAAAAAAATTGCCAAAAATTTTACGAGTTCACAATACTATGGTGCTGAGGCTTGGTTCTCGTTTAGGCGATAATCAAACTTATTTCTCTCTTGTAAAATCACATGATGTAAACAATTTCTTTTTTAATGACCAAGCTTTGTTTGGGCAATTGCAACCAGAGCTATTTTTACCAAACGTATCAATAAGAAGCTTATTTGCTTTTCAGCTATTGCCAAAAGTAACTGAAACCTCTGTTGTTAATTTAGCTATAGCATCAGGCCTAATGGCTGAAGCACTTAACTTAAAAGATGACAAAACCATCGTTGTGCCAGCAACGGGGCAAAGTACATTCACATTTAACTTTAAGCCACTCTCTAACGAAGACGTTGTCCTTGAGCATATAAATGGTCAAGTTGAAATAGATGCTGTATTCGTCGCTAAGCGAGACGGTAAAGAACACTTATTTGTAATTGAGGCAAAACATAGCAATAAATTTGATTCACTAGCAAAACACAAATTGCTTTACCCTAGTTTAAGCCTATTACAAAAGCTGCCCTCGTCTATGCCTATCGTTCCTGTTTACTTGAGAAGTATAAAAACAGAAAAAGGTATCGACTTCTATATTGCTGAGTGCCCTTGCATTGTAAATCAACAAGATGAGCTATATAGTTTGGATACATTAAGCCCCTGTAAAGTGCAGGCACTACACTTAGCAAATTATTAACCTATGAACGCAGAGCAATTTAAGCAACTTGTAAAAAAAGTAAAAACAGCCAAAAAGCTACCTGACGCTATTTATTTTCATAAAGACGCGTTTACTGATGCCCCCGCTGAATTAGTTAAATTTATTAAAGTTGTTGCTCAAGCACTAAAGGTTGATGAAGCCGATTACGATCTAATAAAGTTATTTAAAAACGACTTTAGGCTTTCGCTTTTAAGTTACCCTACATTTTATGAAGACTCCTATCCTGCGCTCAAGCAAAGCGTGACTGTAGATTTAGCAAAGCTTAGCCATAAAATCACTAAGTACGATAAAAGCGAAAACCCACCTATTTTGCACCGAAAAGAAACCATGGTTTCGCGAACTAATAAACACTATCAATTATTTTGTGACTTAACTGCTGAGGGTGAACAAGCAGGTCTATACGAAAACACACGTATGATAGGCTTTAAAGGCTCGTGGGAGCGCTTGATTGCTAAAAAAGGGTATGAGCTAGTTGATGGTCGTTTGTTCCGTAGCTCTGCCGTACAAAGCCTTGATGACGATAAAACAATCGACAGACATTTAACGGCTATTGTACGACATGAACTTTCAGCTCCTTTAAAAACATTAGCTAAAAATGGCTTTTTAAATGGCGATTATTCAATATTTGATTACGGTTGTGGCCGAGGTGATGATTTACGAGAGTTAGAGGCTCATGGAATAGATGCCTTAGGTTGGGATTTAAACTATCGTCCTGATGCAGATAAAGTTATTTCTGACATTGTTAATATTGGTTTTGTAATAAATGTAATAGAAGACCGTGATGAGCGAATAGAAGCGCTACTAGGCGCATGGGAGCTTTCACAAAAGCTGCTAGTTGTGTCGGCAATGTTAGGCAACGAAACGCTGATAAGTCAGTTTCAACCATACAAAGATGGCGTAATTACGAGTCGTAACACCTTTCAAAAATACTACACGCAAGCAGAGCTTAAAGCGTTTATAGAAATGAGCGTTGACGAAAACGCGATTGCTGTTGCTCCTGGTATTTATTACATATTCAAGGATAAGCAACTCGAACAACACTTTTTACAAAACCGTCATAAACGTGCTTATAAATGGCAGCACCTAACAGCGCCAGAACCTGTTAATGAAGAACAAGCGCGAATTTTATTTACACAACACCAGCAACTTTTTGAATCGTTTTGGTTAACATGCTTAACGCTAGGCCGGTGCCCTGCAAACAATGAATTTGCGCAAAGTGACAAAATAAAAGAAGTTATTGGTTCAAATAAAAAAGCACTGCAACTCGTTTTAAAATGGTTTGAAGAAGACGAGCTAAAAACAGCTGAAATAATGCGTAAAGAAGATTTACTACTTTACTTTGCACTTGCCATGTTTGAAAAGCGAAAGCCTTACGTACAACAACCTGAAGACTTAAAACGTGACATTAAAGCATTCTTCGACACTTACAAAATAGCGCAGCACCAAGCCACTGAGCTGCTTTTTCAAATAGCAGATAGTAGATTAATTGAATCATTGTGCCTAGAAGCTGAGAAGATATTACCTGCAGGTAAAATCGACTTTGAAAATGAGCAGCCCCATGCACTAACACTGCATAAAGACTTTATCACCTTATTGCCACTAGTACTGCGCGTGTATATTGGTGCGGCTTTGCAAATGTATGGCGAGCTTGATGATATTCAGCTGATTAAAATACATATTCATTCAGGTAAGGTTACCCTGCTCGGCTATGAAGGGTTTTATGATTCACCTCTTCCACAGCTAAAAGAGCGTGTGAAAATAAAAATGGCAGATCTAGATGTAGACTTTTTTGATTACATAATTGAAGAAAAGCGGCCGCTCCTCCTCAATAAAATTGATTATATTGATGACACTTTTGACGATTATAAGAAGCAAAAGGCGTTTAATTTAAAGTTAGATAAGTTACTAGCAACGAAACCAGCACTGTGTACTAACTCTGTTTTAGAATCACGCCTAATGCCAGAGTATAAAATTAAAGGCTATAGATTCTACAAAAATATGCACCTTAGTGAATAAGGTGCATTTCAGCAAAAGCAGTAAACTCATTAAAATCAATTTTATTATCATGATTAAAATCAAATTCTTTTAGGACTTGAGAGCTTTTCCCTAAGCCTTTTTCATTCAGTAAAATTTCTACCAGTTCAATTAATTCATTCTTAGAAATATACCCATCAGAATTTTTATCAAAAAAATCAAATAGTTCTTTTAGTCTATCCATATTAAAAAACCACCTCTAAATTGTCATTATTTAAACTTTGTTGTGAGCGTAGCTCGTTTCTTAACGCTTGTTCTACAATTTTCTTTTCCAATGTATCTATACCTGTTGGATCGCCGGGGCTTTCATCCATCCAACTTTGAATAATAGATAAACCCGCGTTGCAATAACCTTCAAATATCTTTACTGCATCATTTAGGTTTGCACACTTTAAACATGTAGCATTTTTCATTTTTAATAATGCTAGTAAATATATGTAAGTATCTTGTTGTGTGTTGGCATAGGTGCCTAATGTGATCTGGATTTTGTCAGAACTTACAGGTTCAAACTTATCGTTTGAGTACCCAACCATAGCTGCAAATACCATTAAATCCTTATTGTGGTTAAATATACGGCTATCCGCTTGTACTAGCTTTTCTACAAGAGGTTCATGCTTTCTATCTCTATAAACTTGGTCATCACGCCAATTTCTTTCTTCTCTTCTAGACATAATTACCTACCTTTTCAATTACGGTACGATCAACTGAGCAGTTATATTTAACAGTTGGATATTTTGTCCCTTGAATTGTTATTTCATCCTCAGCTTTAGTATCTCGATCAGCTTCAACTTCTAAAACAAGATTATATTCCATCCCAACCTTATCTCTAATATTATCTTCAACAGTACCTTGCCAATGACTAGACGATAGGAAAAAAACAACCTGCCCTACAGATTTAGGAATTGATTTAGCGACATTTCCTTTGTATTTATTATCAAGAACACCAAAAGGTGCATCTATGATAAAAGGCGCAATTGCTCCCGGTGTTAATATTTCACCAGAGGCATTCTTCCTTTCTCTCGCAAGTTCAATTAAAGAAGAAATAAATGTCAAACTTAAAAGTAGCCCTTGTCCATCACTTTCAGCTACTTGTATATCATTACGGTCAAAGAGTCTTATATCAAAAGAGTTTTTATCCATTTTTGCACGGTAATCTTGGCGTACAAACTGCCCAAGGAATGAGTTAACTTTTTCCATGATCTTCAACTCAACATTCTTCTGAGTTGAGGATAATGTATTCTCGATTGTCAACTGAACTTTTTGAGCAATGTCTTCTAACTCTCGATATTTATTAACTTCAGATGAGCTAGATTTTAGCCTCGAGATTTCCCCCCTCTTTGTTTCAAGTAAAGATGTGCACTCTTTCACTTTACGCTCTAAATTACCTATGCCTCGGTTGTCATCTCCTAAGCGCATTTGAAATTGATTTCTACGCTTTTCAAGCTCTTGGATATCTCCAATATCTTTTGCACCTTGAATTTCGATAGAGATATTTTTCAATCTTTCTTCAAATTTGCTGACATTATCTCTGCTAGAATCAATACCTTTAAGATTAAATTCAAAATCTTCCTTAGCCTGTGAAGAAATTTTCTTTATACTTCGTAGCTCAGCTTGAGCTTTCGATACTCTGCTTTCTTGTTGCGGGTCTGCGGCTGATTTTAATAGCTCTTGAATTCTATTGTATGCCTCACTCCCAACTGAGATATCTGCTCCACAAATGCACTGCGTTTCTTCTAAAATTTTATAAACGAGATTCTCGTTGTACGGAGAAGGTATGGTAGATTTAAATTCATCTTCGTCGATAAAATCTAAAACCTCAAAAGATATTTCATGAGCAAACACATTGGTCGCATATTTTTTAATTAAATTAACACGATTATTTTCGAATTTAGAAAGGTTGTTATGTGCGTCTTTTAGATCTCGTTCAGCTTGCGCTCTTTCTTTATGCTTCGCTTTAATGAACTCACTATTTGAAGAAGCAAGTTGAGTATCAATTCTTCGAATCTCAGAAGTATAACGTTCTACAGATTCGTTCTTTTCTTCGAGCCTCTTATTATCTTCTTGTAAATCTGCTTCAAGCCGATCTATATCTCTTTGAATTTTTGATATCTCACCATCTTTATCAGCTCTTTGAAGAGATTTGCTATACTCTTTCTTAATTTTTTGAACATCTTCTAAAGCGTTCTTTGCTACGGTAAAACCAAGTATCTTCTGAATTGCTTCTTTTATTTGTTTACCGCCATGCTTGCTCGTAAATGAACCAATACCCTCGCCTTGAAAAAAGAAGTAATTAGCCATATCTTTGGGTATCACAGAATTTATAAATATGTCTGGGTTAGGTACATCTTTAAAATCTCCAGCTTCAATTATGAAGACCCTAAAGGTATCTCCAGTTACAGGGCCATAAGCTCTTTGTACTGAATAATTTGTTCCTTCCTCTTCAAACTCAATTTCAACTTTGTAATTTTGTAGCCCTTCAGCTTTAGCCGCATTATTTATTAAACTTCTAGGATCTTTAAAATTAGGTGTAAAAGTATTGAAAAAACACCATAAAATTGCATTTAATAGGGCAGTCTTACCAACTCCATTTTCGGCGTGAATTAGAGTGACGTTTTTATCTTCGTTAGTAGAAAAATGAATCGTTTGATCACCATAAAATTGACGGAAATTTGTTAGTACTATTTTCTTAATTAGCATATATCACCTTTTTTCCTTGCATTTTCTATAAGTTCACGTATCAATCGAAGCCGATTGTTTGAACTTGCTTCTCCATAGACATGCTTTCTTTCAACATTTATAATTGATGATGTTAATTCCTTTAGAGCCGTAGGTTTCTCAACTTCCTTAGCGGCTTCCTGAAACATTTTTTCTAATTCAG
Organism: Pseudoalteromonas sp. ESRF-bin5; assembly: GCF_002632075.1. NCBI lineage: Bacteria > Pseudomonadati > Pseudomonadota > Gammaproteobacteria > Alteromonadales > Pseudoalteromonadaceae > Pseudoalteromonas > Pseudoalteromonas sp. ESRF-bin5. The sequence goes on from NZ_NTLW01000030.1 coordinate 15,840, forward strand.
ATTTAGATGTCATAATACAATCCTATTTGTTCTAATTGCTTCTCAACTTGCAGCTTATTGTCAGCCAAAAGTAAAAAATCATTTACTCTTTCCATTTCAGCAGATATTAATTTTTTTGATGCTGGTTGCTCAAAGTCAGAATTCGGCAATACTATAAAGTCATAGATAATTGCTTTTCTTTTATTGGGAAAGCGTCTTAAAACCCGACCTCTCCGTTGAACATATTGGCGAGGATTTCTTGTGCTAGAAAGTATTACAGCAGTTTGGCATGCGGGAACATCAATACCTTCATCTAAAACTTTCATAGCTACTAGAGCGTTAATAGCTTTATCTTTGAATGCTTCCATTACGTTTTTACGTTCAGCACTATTTATTGCGCTAGTGAATTGAGAAGTCTTCCATCCGTTCTTATAAAGTACATCAGACACTTGGTCAATTACCTTACAATCATGTGCATCTTCATCCTGTTTAAATGGCTTCCCCTCGCCTGCATAAAATAAGGTTAAGTTTCGCATTGACTCAGGAATCATAGAGCTGAGTTCACTCAACTTTTTTAACTTGTCAGAAGCCGAACCGAGCAGTCTACTTCGTTGACCACAAAAAATAGTTAATTTCTCTTTGTCATCTTTACTTAGTTGGGCACCAGATTTAGTGATAATTGAAGAGATTTTTTCCGATAACTCTTCAAAAGCCTCCTGCTCTGCATCGTTTAGATAAACAGGAACCAAGTGGTAATCATAGGGTGTTAATATTTCGTCATGTATTGCATCACCAAGCCCATATTCAGCCACGATGTCACCGTAATATGAGAGCAAATTCTCTCTAGATACATTAGGAAACATAGAATCAATTTCATCATCGTCACTCCTAAAGGGCGTTGCTGATAACCCCATTCTAAAATCTGATAAGGGCAATAAGCTATTAATCTTATTAGAGCCATGGTTGTGGCACTCATCGCCAACGAACATCATACTTTTAGGGTTTATTGAAGATACAACTTGTTGAAACTCATTTGAAGCCAGAGTTCTATTGACCACTACTAAACAAATGAAATCTTTTATACCAGCATTAAATGTTGCGATAGACTCTTGAACACTGGGCAACCAGCTATTTCTCGCGTTGTAACATTTATGAGAGCTAATTCCAAAATCCAATAAATTTTCACCCCATTGACTTGCAAGCTCTATGTAAGGAACTGCAATAATTAAACACAAACCTCTATTTTTATTTTTAAGCGTTTCATAAACTTTTACAGCGCCATATATTGATGTGACAGTTTTACCAGAACCTGTCGCTAATTTGAGAATTCCTTTATAACCATTAGCCCTCCACTTTTTTAAAGCCACTTTTTGATGGTCTTTGACTTTAAATTTATGGCCATTTAAAAAGTCAGGAACATTAGGTGTGTTTTTAGTGTTTGTGTTTATTTGCTCTACTTCATATTTTGCTATTTGTTCTTCGATTCCTTTAATATCAAGCAATGAAAACGTTTTAAGTTTAGGAGAGCTTTCTACGTACTTAGATACTTCAGCATAAAAGTCAGAGCCAATATCGACTACAAAAGTATTTTTTTGTTCGCTATTCCAAAGTTTTTCAAACCCTTCTTGGTAGACTTTTCCATATGCTTCAAATAACTCCGGCTCCCAACTTTTGTAAACACTTATTGATTCAGCATTTAGATGCTCAAACATTCCAGATGGGGTTTCATTAGCAGAGCCTTGAAAAACGACAGCATCTCCATAAGAGTCATAAATAATGCCGACTTTTTCGTGGTACATTCCAGCTCTTCTAAACGCGAATTTTATTTCTAGCCTGCCTGATGCAATCAAAATGGCTAACAACTCTAGACTTTTTGATGAAACATCTTTATCTGAATGAATCCACTGTAGTAAAGTTGCTGTATATTGCTGTGCTAATTCTAAAGGAGAAGTAACTGCATAACGAATTGCTTCAAACTCTTCCCGCTCTAAAGGGTGGCCAATGATCAATCGCATGGTTCCATTTGACTGAATTATAGACCCCAATCCTCTTAAATTTGCGGCTAAAATAGAAGGAGAAAAATAACCTACTGCCCTATCATATTTTACAGCCTTTGATAAAACAGGTTTGTAGAAATCATGAAATAAATCATCATCACCTGTTCTATAAACATGTTTTAAAAAAAGACCCTTTAAACTAGACATTCGATACTCTACCTGCTCACTTTATCCAAGGCCAAAGGTTATCCCAAGCATGGCTTAACATATCTTCAGCACGCTGCATTACCGTATCTTGTCGCCAAAGCCCTTTTACATTTGTTAGAGGTTCTAAAAAGTTCAAATAGGCTTTATCATTTACAGTTACACTTTTTTTAGTCAAATTTTTATATAGTTCTAGCTTTGAGTGCCAATCTTTATTTGAAGCTTCTGAATTATCCCCTCGAGGTAAAATAATTAGATTACCAATTGTATCTACCAGTTTGTTTTCATCTAAAGAAGAATCCCACTCACTATTGATGAATGTTTGTGGGGCTATGTGCTCAATGGTGAACTGGTTACTACCTTTTGTTTTGAAGTCAGACCAACGATGATACGTTAATAGTGGAGAAGTATTTTCTTTACCTTTGATTGTCCTAGAAGGGTCTTTTTCAGAAATAGTTACATCATGCATTGCACTCAAAAGTAACATTCTACAAATGCCTATTTGTTTCCCTGATTTATAGACAGGAGTTGTTTTAGCTTTAGAGATCCACGCTTCCTTTAGCTTACCTTCATTGGTATCTGACGTAATAAACTTAGAGTTCAAATCAGCAATAATCATTGAAACAATTTCTTGCTTTACATCTGAAGGCGCTAATTGCCTTTGCAAAATTTGCGAATAAATTCTTTTATAAACGCTATCAATACCATCCGTGCCATTAGTTGCACTGCGTCTAATGACCCAAAAAGCAGCTAACATTTTTATGACATCAACGAATAACTTTTGTAACTCTATATTTTTTTGATCATTTCTCAACAGGTGATAAAAGTAAATCAGTACACCTCTACTGATATCATGTCCTGTATCAATTAAAAGTTCCAAACAAGCATTAACTTGAAGGTGCTCATCCTGTGGTAGGTTAATACTCTGAAAATTTATGTCCGTTTTACAAAGCCAAGTTTTAAAAAGAAAATCTGTAGTGCTAGATAAAACCTTCAAATAATTTTCTTTTTCTATTTCGCTTTTTTGTTGTTTAAAAGAGCTAAGTAAGAACGTACGTTGGTTACTTATATGGTTACCGCATGCAGAACCACTTTGCACATAAGAAAATGCGTCTATTACTTTTTGGGTTAACTTTTGTTTTTGGGCAGAATCAGAAATCGAATTTAAATAGTTATCTATTTCTTCGAGGTCATCGCACGTACTTTCTTTTATTGTTTTTTGTAAGTGCTCTATAACTTTAGGTCTGAATGTTTCATATGCAGTTAGTGGCTCCCCTGTTGTATTGAGAGCCTCAAACATATCAAATGCGTAATTTTCACTTGTTACTGCAACAAATGTCACGCAAACTCTTTCTAATAGGTAGCTAGAAAACAACTGAAGGTACAAAGATTTCTTTACGTCAGTGTCTATTTCATTACCAAATAATTGAATTAAGCTTGATGCTTGAAAATTTAAGACTTTTGCGTATTTCTCTTCCTCTAAAGCGCTCAATTCAACTACATTAGCTTCGCTCCAACAAAAACCTTTTTCAACAGTAACCAACTGTTTATCAATTTCCTTGATATTATCAGATACCACTTTGTACTTTTCATCTGAGATAATATCTAGGTCAAATACTTCATATGTTTTATTCTTCTTGCCTTCGACAATATTTTGATGGAATTTAAATAAATAGCTGGCAAGTGGAGAGTCATATTTAGCAGCTTTAGGTTTCTTACCCCAACAATCTACTAAACCTCTAATAATTTTAGGGTAGTATCTGTAATCTTCATCAAACTCAGAATTAGTGTCATGCATAAAAAACTGTAAGCGTGAAAGTGTTTGATTTAAACGATCTACTTGTTCTGAAATTACATCACACTTCGCTTCAAGTTCTTCGTTTTCTTCGTCTTTTAAAAATTCTTTTTCATGCTTATTTTTTAATTTTTCTAGTTTCACTTTCGCCAAAGCAATTTTTTCATAAAGGCGTGTACACAATAATAAAATGGTAGTTAAGCGTTGCTGGCCATCAATAACTAAACGAACTGCATTAGGTAAATGACCTGCTTTTTTAGGCTCTACACTTTCACCATGCATATCCGTAACAGTTAATAGTGCGCCTAAAAAGGTAATTGCATCTTCGGCTTTATAAAGTGACTCAATGCCGCTTTTAATATCTTGGACAAATCGTTTTACGTTTTCTTTATTCCACGAATATGGTCTTTGGTAGGCAGGCATGTAATAGCAAACACCTGGATCTGAAATAACGCCGTATACTGATTTTGGCATCGAGGAAAATACTTTATCTAATTCCATTCTATTACCTATGCTATATTAGAATACTACCTATTTTCTGAATCTGTTATAGGTACTTCAAATAAAACTATGTATATCAACAGCTAATAAATACATATTAGGTTACGAGACTATCCATAGTTCAAGAGTGTATAAATCCAATATACATCATAATCAATGACAACTGAACAGTTGTTTATAATGTTCTCGAACTAAAGTCGCGCTATTTTAGCTGTTACATCTTTAATTTTCACTTCCTTCTCATAATATAAGCGTATAACATACGGCTGGATAATTTCTCCAGGAGCAGTTTAAGCATGAAAGCTAAGTTCACAGGGCATGACACCTTCCCTTTACGCTATGGATGGCTATTTAAAGCTATTAATCACTTGAATAATAAAGGCAATTTTTCTTCTAACGAAGAAAGTATACGTCATTCTATTGTTGAATTAGGTGTAGGCAAGAATATGGTTAAGGCGATTCAGTATTGGGCTGAGTCGGCTAACGTAATAGAAAAAATAAGCAAAAGTGAAACAGCTCATTCTGTAGCAAATAACGGAAAGTTTTTATTTGGTGATAAAACTATAGCTGGTCACGACCCTTTTTTAGAGCTTCCTGGTTCTGTATGGCTTATTCATTTTTGGCTGAACTTTAACAACATGAGCTTAACTGCCTATCGTTACTTTTTTAACTACTCTAATGTTCAATATTTTGAAAAAAGTAAACTAGTAGATGACTGTTACGACGATGCTAAGCGCTTAGTTAAAACAGAAATAGGTAACCTAAGCACATTAAAAAAAGACGTAGATTGTTTTTTAAACACTTACAGCAAAAAACAAAAAAATAGTACAGCAAAAAAAGCTGTAAAAGTTGATGAAGACCATTTTACATCGCCTTTAGCTGAATTAAATTTAGTACAAGATAATGGTGGCGGCTTTTATGTAAGTAACCTTGCTGAACGCCCTGAGCTACCTGTTGAAATATTTATTTATGCGTTGCTTAAGTTTTTTAACGAGGAAACAAAAGATTCTAACGTAAGCACTGTTGATTTTGATTCGTTACTTACTAAACCTTGCTCACCTGGCAGAATATTTAGGCTCTCTGAGTCTGGGCTGGGGCAAAAGTTGGATGAAGCACAAGGCTTTACAAATAAGAATGTAACTTGGGTTGATTCTTTAGGTTTACGTCAAGTAAGTGTATCTGATGATATAAAGAATAATGCGATCGATTACTTAAAAATGTACTACGGTAAATAACATGTCTGAATCTTTAATTACAATAAATCAACGCTACAAAAGTTCGACACGAATTGATACCGAGAGTACTGATTTTTCTCCATTTATAGATGAATTTGTACTACATGGTACAGCTATAAATGTACTTGATACTATTAGTCGCGAATTTGAAAATAGTACACAACGTGCTTTTACAATTACAGGCCCTTATGGGTCGGGTAAATCTACCGTTGCTTTGTTTTTATCTTGCTTGCTCTCTACCGACACAAAACAACGTAGTTATGCCCTAAAAAAATTAAATAACAGTCAAAGTGTTATTACCGATTTTGAGAAGCGCTTTGCGTTAAAAAACGGCTGGCAAACTGTTAAACATGTTTGTGGTTTAGAAGCCCCAGCAAACAGTATTTTAGTCAGCTTACTTAATGCATTTAACCAAGATTTTGACTCAAAAGAAATTGCTGATTTTGATGATGATAAATGCTTAGCAGAAATAAAAAAGATCCTACAAAAACCAAGTAAAAATGAAGACGGTGTTTTAATTTTACTTGATGAAATGGGTAAAGCTTTAGATTATCAATCTCGTGAAAACAAAGATTTACATTTATTTCAATCTTTAGCCGATATTGTGCAGCAGGCAAAACGACCTGTTTTACTTATGGGCTTTTTACATCAGGCGTTTTCTGACTACGCTAAAAACAAAGATGTTAAAACTCAAAAAGAATGGAGCAAAGTACAAGGGCGCTATCGCGACTTAAGCTTTAACCCATCTATTGACGAGTCTTTAACGCTAGTAGGTGATTCTATATATAGAGCACCTAAAGTGGAAGATGCAATAGAGTCTAAATACGCCGACTTAATTAGTACTGTCAGCGGCGCTTTTACAAACCAGAATAAAAACAAGCATGCACTTAGCAAAACACTGCCACTAGACCCTATTGTTAGTTTATTGCTTGGCCCTGTTTCTCGTCGTCGTTTTTCACAAAACGAACGTAGCTTATTTGGTTTCTTAGCATCCCACGAAAAATATGGGTTTAGAGAATTTTTAACTGAAAACTATACAAGCCTAAATGAAGAGCTTGCTTTGTATCGCCCTGAAATGTATTGGGATTACCTTTACCATAATTTACATCACCTAATTGTTACCTCGCAGGACAGTAAAGCATGGCTCGAAGGCTCTGATGCTATTTATAGAGCAGAGCAAAAAGGTGACGAACTTCATATTGCCATTACCAAGCTTATAGCGTTATTAACTATTTTTGGCTTTCATCATCAGTTACATGCTAAACGAAGTTTCATTAAAGATTACTTTGTTTGCCGTGGTTATAAGGTGAATGATGTTGATGATGCAATTAAAGAGTTAGAAGCACGTACTGTAATTATTTACCGTCAAAAACACGATGCTTTATTTGTGTTTCAGGGTAGTGATATTGATATTAATAACCTTATTAGTGAGCAAATTGAGGTTATTAGCGAAGGCGTTGACTGGACAGAAGCATGCGCTGCACCACAAAATATTTTAGCAACAGCCCATTACCATAAAACCGGCACTATGCGCTGGGCTACCACCAAATTATTAAATAAGTTTGATACCACTGCATTTGAAACGTTTGTAACTAAACCAAAAACAGGTGAGGCATTCACTTACTTTGTTTTACCAACAAATCCCGAGGTTGCCAAAACTCTTAAAGAAAACGCGAAAGAAATGCCGTTTTCGGCAATAGGCACGCTCAAAGATTTTACAAACTTAAAAACGGCGGCTATTGAGTTAATAGCACTTCGTAAGATTTTAAAAGAAGAGAAAAAGATCACTCACGATTTAATTGCTAAAAACGAGCTAGAAAGCCGAATAAAGTTTGCACAAGCGAATGTAGACAGTGAAATAAAGAATGCATATACAAATGCTAGCTGGTCATACTGTGGTAAAAAATTAGCAACATTACCTTTAGCCACAATAGCCTCTGATATAGCTGACAAGATATTTCATAAATCTCCATCTGTTATTAATGAGTTAGTTAACCGCTCTAAACCTTCAGGTAGTGCAAACAGTGCTATTCGTAAGTTAATGAATGCTATGTTTGAAAATGGTGATGAGAAAGACTTAGGATTTGATGACAAAGCATTCCCGCCAGAAAAAGGCCTTTATCTGTCTTGTTTAAAAAGTAAAGGGTGGCACTGTGAAACCCCTGAAGGTTATTTATTTCCAAGCAGTTGGACTAACGAAGCAATTGCAGCAAACCCTAAAATGCATGCTTTATTTGAGAGCGGCTTTGAGTTTATCAAGAACAATTCTTCCAAACAGCATGTAACCTTGGCAGAGCTTTATGAAATGTGGATGTTACCTCCATACGGTTTAACAGCTGGCTTATGCCGAATTTACGGATTAGCTCTTTTAAAATCATTAGAAGGCCAAGTTGCATTTTATGATTGGGATTCAACAAAACAGTTTGTATTTATTCCTGAACTCGATGAAGAACTCGTAAATAAGATTTATAAATACCCAAGTGAAGCAGCAGTGAGGTATTTTGAAATATCAGAAATTCAAAGTCACTTATTAGATAACCTTGCGAAAGCGACTTTAGGTGAAGGTACAAATAACGCTGCAATTTTAAATATTGCAAAACATATTGTAGGCATTATTCATAAGCTACCTACGTGGGTTAAAAAAACAAGTGGCGAAAGCTTTACAAGTTCAGGCGAAAACGGCCTTACTAAACAAGCAAGAGACTTTAGAAACAAAGTAATAGCAGCGAACGACCCCTACAAACTTATTTTAGATGATTTGCCTACTGTTTTTGGGTTTAAGAAAGATGACCCTGATGTGGAAGAAAAATTAGGGAAAAACCTGAAAACTGCAATAGAAGATTTAAGCGCTCAGCATGAAATACTGTTAAATGGCTTTAAACAAATTATTGTTAATATGCTTGGTGAAGATTTTAATACTGCTTTAAAAGAGCGCTGTGACGTTGTTGAAAAAGAAGCTAAACGCCCTAAGGTTAAAGACTTAGCTAAGCGTTTATCACAGTATATTGATGGCAAAACCAAATTTGAATTTGTAATTAATATATTAACCGGTGTGCCTGAACGCAACTGGACAGATAAACATTTACGAAGTGGATTAGACGAGCTACAAAATTTATGTGTACAGTTCAGGCGTATAGAGTCATTCAGTAATTTTAGTACTCAAGGTTCCTCTAAACCTCTCGCCTTTATTACAACAGATAAAAAAGGTAATCATCAAGAGTTTAGTAGCTTTACTAAGCATGATTTAGCTGCTGATGATGATGTACAATCGGCTGTGAATAACATAGAAGACGCTATCGCAAAAATGCCGAAAGAAAAGCAACTAGCAGCACTTACAAACTTATTAACTAATTTGATGGATCAAACAGAAACTGAGGTGCTAGATGACGGAAAAAGTTAAACATGTTTTAGGCCTCTCTGGCGGTAAAGACAGTAGTGCTTTGGCATTATTTGTTAAAGAAACTTACCCGGAATTAGATGTAGAATACTTTTTTACTGATACGGGTTATGAACTGCCAGAAACTAATGAGTTTATTGACCAGCTTGAGGAAAAGCTTGGTTATATACACCGCTTAAATGCGCGTTCGTTAAATAATATTGAAGGGCGTGGCGAGAAAGATTTTGCCCACCTTTTAAAAGAGCATGGTAATTACTTACCTTCTCAACGCGACCGTTGGTGTACCGTTCAGATGAAATTAAAACCATTTGAGCAGTGGCTTGATGGCTTTATCCAAGATGGTTACAAAATAAAAAACTATGTAGGGATTAGAGCTGACGAACCTGACCGCTCTGGTTACATGACGATTGAAAAGCCAATTGAATCTGTTTTCCCTTTTAGAGAACATGGCATAGTTAGAAGTGACATTGAAAATATATTACAGCGCAATGGTTTAGAACTACCTGAATATTATAAATGGCGCTCTCGCTCCGGTTGTACATTTTGCTTTTACCAAAGAAAAATTGAATGGGTTAAGCTTATGGAAAAGCACCCTGATTTATTTGAAGAAGCCAAAGCTTTTGAAAAAGGCGATGACAACAATACGACTGTAGGCGAACGTTTTTATTGGATGGGCCAAGGCCAACCACTAGAAACGCTAGAAGACCCAGCAGTACAAAAGCGTATTATTGAAAACCACGAGAAGAAAGTAGCCCGCTTTAATAAGAAAAAGCGCCGTAATGCACTTTTAGGCGACTTTGAAGGTGTATGTGAGTTCAACGAACTAGATGATATTTATGACGAAGCCGAAGGCGGTGGAGCCTGTGTGACGTGTTATAAATAATATTAAGCGGCTAAATAGCCGCTTTTTTTATGGCGCTAACTAACAGATCTATATCAATAGTTGTTATTTGGTTCGTAAAGCTTATACGAAAAGTATACTCAGCCTCTTCACGACTTAAGCCTAATGCGGTTAATACATGTGAGGCTTCAATTTCTTTAGAAGAACATGCAGAACCTTGAGCTAAACAAAAAGTGTCTTCATTATCTCTTACTAAAACACCAATGTTTGTTTTGGGTAATGTAAGTGAAACTATATGTGGTAGCGCTTCTTTGTTTCCATTTATAGAGAAGGAAATATCAGATTGAACGAGTTGTTCTAAAAAGTAACTGCGTATCTGTTTATTAGCAAAATTTTTATAAGATTGTGGAAAAGAGTTTATAGCTTCACCGAACCCTAAGATTAACGGAGCAGCAACAGTTCCGCCTCTTACCCCTTGTTCTTGCCCTGCCCCATGTATTACTGGCATAACATTTCTTTTTCTTAAGTCACGAATATAAACCGCACCAATACCCTTTGGGCCACCTATTTTGTGTCCTGAAAACGACATAATATCCACATTTATATCGTCTACATCTATCTCTGTTTTTCCAAAACTTTGTGCTGCATCGCTATGAAACAGAATGTTGTTTTCAAAACAAATTTGACCAATCTCTGAAATTGGATTTACAGTCCCTAACTCATTATTTACGTGCATAACAGAAACAAGAGCAGTAGAAGGGCGTATTGCATCTTTTATATTTTTTGGCTCAATTATTCCTTCACTATTAGGCATAACTATGGATATTTCGAAACCTTGTAGCTTTAAATACTCGCATATTGCAAAAATACATTTATGCTCAATCGCGCTTATCACTATATGGTTTTTTTCTTTAGGATGATCGCTACTAAGTAAAAGGCTTTTAAGGGCAATGTTATTAGACTCTGTAGCACCGCTAGTGAAAATGATTTCACTAGGATAAGCTCCGATTATATCTGCAAGTTCCTCTCTAACTTCATCAACTCTTTGTAAAGCTGCTTCACCTAAAAGATGCCCAGATGCGGAGTTAGCATAACAATCATCAAAGGCGTTTATTAAAGCTATTTTGACTTCGGGAAGTAGTGGATGCGAAGCTGCTGAATCAAGATATATCATTTTATTAATCCTTAATCTGAGACCTAAAGAATAACATAATGTACTTGTAATAGATCAAAACCAAATTATCAAAAGCATTTATTCATACATTTGAAATAGCTCCATAAAGACGAAATTATGCCTGATTTATAAATACATAACTTTTTACAGCCCGTAATGTTATTTACATGCTTATACAAAATTTGCTACCAAATTTTTAGGCTGGTTTATACTGTACGTATTGCGTCGCTAGCATGAGGGATATAATGCATAGATTAAAAAAATACGGCTTGTATTTGTTAGTAGCCCTCTCTTTTGGGAGTACGGCTTGCGAAAAAAAGTTTTTTGTCGCGTCGCACGATACCTATTGGCCGCCTTACGTTGTTAATGTAGACGGCCACGCACAAGGTAAAGAAGTAACGGCGCTTTGGCTTATTTTTGCGGGGTCGCCTTACTGTGTCCAGGTTGAGTTTTTACCCAATACAGAGCGCGCATTTGTTGAACAAACTAAAGGCCGAATGGATTTAGGCTGGGCTGCCAGCTTTACTGAAAAACGTGCAGAGCATGTTTATTTTTCGGATAGTTACCGCAACGAGGTGATGTGGCTGTATCAGCATAAAAATAAACAATATAATGTTAAAAACCTGCAAGATGCGCTTGAACAGGGCTACACCGTGGCCGCCCATGTAGGGAGTTATTACGGCGAACAATTTGAGCACTTAAAAAGTATTTATCCAAAACAAATTATTTTTACCGGTGCAGCAAAAACGCGTTTTGCTTTATTAGCTAAACAACGGGTCGATTTTATAATTGAAGACCAGTTAGTGGGTGAGTACTTTATTAGCCAGTCAAACAATATTAAGCGAGTTAATACCACAACCTATGTTAATAAGGGCTCTATTCATTTAATGCTGAGTAAAAATACGTCTACTATGCAAGATGTTATTGAGGTTAATAAATTAATACAAAGCCATAAGGCACAATTAGCAGAACTGTTTGAAAAATTATAACTAAATACACACTAAAAACCGTTTACAAAAGGCTGTAGTTTGAAAATATTATTGTTTATAACCCTTTTTACTTTTAGTGCATTTAATGCCTGGGGATGCACTAAAACGTTAACAGTAGCTACTAACGAAAGTTACTGGCCGCCTTATGTAATTTTAAAAAACAATACGCTGGGCGGGGTTGAAATAGACGTACTAAAGGCTATTTTTAAAAGCTCACCTTATTGCTTAAATTTTAGTGTGTTACCTAGCTCGTTACGTGCATTTGAAGAGCTGAAACAGGGCCGTGTTGATTTAATTTTTGCCGCCAGCAAAACGGCAGAGCGCGCTGAGTATGCCCACTTTACGCTACCTTACCGTGTTGAAAAAATGCTGCTATATAAGCACGCCAGTTCGCCTAATGTGAATAGCATTAACGCGTTATTTAAAAAATCGCTTACGGTGGGTGTAAACAGAGGAAGTGTTTTTGGCGATGCATTTGAACAACTACGCACGCAGTATGCAAACCAAGTGGTGCTTACGGAGGAGTCTAAAAAGCGTTTTACTTTGCTTAATAAGCAGCGCATTAATTTTTTAATTGATGATTCGTTAGTGGCGCAATATTTTACAAAGCAGTATTCAAACATTATGCCTGCACCATTGGTTAAGCCCATAAACGTTAATAATGTGCATTTTATGCTGAGTAAAAAAACGGTTACTGCCGACGATATAGCGGCTATTAATTCGTATATTACTAACAATAAAGCGGTTATTGAGCGTATTTACCAATCACACCAGTAAATTTACTTAGTTAACCTCCTTTACTTGCTAGGCAAATTTTAAGGCTTTTGCACCGTTTAAGTGCGTTTAAGGTTGGTTATAAATTAGCTGCCTTTTACCTTTCATTAATTGTGGCTGATCTGTATAATTCGCCAGCTAATTTACCCTATTGCTTGATGTTGTTTGTGGCCTTTTGCTACAGCAAGCTCCTGTCAGTACTCATTCTAGGATTACCCTTTTTGATCTCCACCGCAAATATTACGATGCAGTTTGGCGCAGAGCCGTTGTTTGAAAACATTTCAGCTAAATTTGGTAACGGTAACCGTTACGGTTTAATTGGCGCTAACGGCTGCGGCAAGTCGACCTTCATGAAAATTTTAAGCGGTGCGCTTGTGCCTAGCTCGGGTAATGTGTCGATTACCCCGGGGTTAAAAGTAGGTAACCTTAGCCAAGACCAGTTTGCATTTGAGCAATACACGGTGGTAGATGCGGTAATTATGGGCGACGTTGAGCTTTGGAAAGTAAAGCAAGAGCGCGAACGTATTTATTCGTTACCAGAAATGAGCGAAGAAGACGGTATGAAAGTGGCCGACCTTGAAAGCGTTTTTGCCGAAATGGACGGTTACACCGCCGAAAGCCGCGCTGAAGAAATACTAATAGAAGCGGGTATAGATAAAGAGTTTCATTATGGGTTAATGGCTAACGTTGCCCCAGGTTGGAAACTCCGTGTGCTTTTAGCACAGGCGTTGTTTGCAAACCCAGATATACTGCTACTCGATGAGCCTACCAATAACTTGGATATTCATACCATTACGTGGCTTGCTGATGAGCTTAATAAACGTAAATGCACCATGATTATTATTTCGCATGACCGCCACTTTTTAAACTCGGTATGTACACACATGGCCGACATTGATTACGGTGAGCTGCGTATTTACCCTGGTAACTACGAGAAGTTTTTAGAAGCGGCAGGCTTGCAGCGCGAGCAGCTGTTAGCCGAAAACGCTAAAAAGAGCGCCGAGATTGACGAGCTACAAGACTTTGTTAACCGCTTTGGTGCTAACGCATCTAAAGCTAAGCAAGCAAGTTCGCGCGCTAAAAAAATGGATAAAATTAAGCTTGATGAAGTTAAAGCGTCAAGCCGTATGAGCCCATCGTTAAGTTTTGACGAAGGCAAAAAAATGTACCGCCAAGCGCTTGAAGTTAACAAGCTCGGCCATGGTTTTGATGGTGAAACATTATTTAGTGGCGGTGAGTTTTTACTAGAAGCTGGTGCAAAGCTTGCGGTAATTGGCGAAAACGGTGTGGGTAAAACTACTTTTTTACGCTGTTTAGTTAACGAGCTTAAAAGTAACGAAGGCGAAATTAAGTGGTCTGAAAATGCGAGCTTTGGTTACTGCCCGCAAGACAGCACTAAAGATTTTGATAACGATTTAACGTTGTTTGATTGGATGTCGCAGTGGCGTACGGCCAAGCATAACGATTTAATGGTACGTGGCATGTTAGGCCGTTTGTTGTTTACCGCAGACGATTCAAACAAAAAAGCGCGTAACTGTTCAGGTGGTGAAAAAAACCGTTTGTTATTTGGTAAGTTAATGATGCAAGACGTGAACGTGCTTGTAATGGACGAGCCAACAAACCACATGGATATGGAAGCCATTGAGGCGTTAAATAATGCGCTTAAAGACTTTGCAGGTACGCTTATTTTTGTAAGCCACGACCGTGAGTTTGTGTCGTCGTTAGCTACGCGTATTATTGATATTAAAGATAAGCAGGTTATTGATTTTCAGGGTACGTTTGACGAGTACCTTGCAAGCTGCGAAGAGAAAAAAGCATAAACCCTTTGGTGTTTAGTGTAAAAGGCGCTTAGTTAGCGCCTTTTTTGTGCTTGGTTAAATGCATTAGTAAACAAGTAATTAAATCATCACCAAGAGGTAATTAACTATTGTTCGTGTTTTTTTGTAGCGCTGAGAAGCTTTCACTTCTAACGTGAGCAAGCTCTACGTCTACAAAATAGTGTTTTGTTTAAAGTAACTTGTAGACGCGCAGCTTGCTGGCGTGAAAAAGCAAGGCTTTTTAAAACTTGTTTTAGATTAATTCTTATCTATGTTTATACAAAGCCAAAATATATTCCTTTCCTATGCATGACTCCTCAAAATTATTAGCACATCGTTTTTCAAATAATAATCAGTTCTACTCTGTGACTATATGCTGCATAAATAGAGCACCTCTATTTAAAAAATTTGGCAATGCATGTATTGCAGCAATGGCTATTGTGGATATGCAAAATAAAGTAAATACAATTTGTTATGTATTAATGCCTGATCATCTCCATTGGTTATTTCAGCTTAAAGACTGCTCACTAGCTAACGTAATAAAAATCTTTAAAAGTGTAACGACTGTAAAAATAAATAAGCTAAATGAAACAACAGGCAAGATTTGGCAGCAAATTTATTTTGAGCATCAGCTTCGTTCTGAAAAAGATTGAATTAATCAAGCTCGTTATATTGTTGCTAACCCACTAAGAACTGGCATAGTAAAAAGTGTCGGGCAATATCCATTTTGGGATTGTATTTATTTAAATTAAATAGCATGTAAAACAAGAAGCTATCGCTTCTAACGTGAGCAAGCTCTACGTCTACAAAATAAGTTAACCCTACTTACTTTGGCTACTCATTTACTCCTCATTCGCTTCTCTTTGTGCGTTACCATTTTAAAAGCCCATTTTTCACAAAGAGGTTTAGAGGCGCTGCGCTTTAGAGGTAGAGCTTATTGAACTGACATAGTTGCATGAGCAAACTCGGCGTGTAAAAACCAAACTTAGGATTGGTTTTACTCTTCTCATTTACTCCTCATTCACTTCTCTTTGTGCATTACGGTCTTAAAAGCCCATTATTCACAAAAAGGTTAAATTAACCTGCTGACGTGCTTTGCTTTCGTTTAATACCAACGTTTTACATTTAGTTAATTTATTCGTAAAAGTGATTGTTTTACCACCGAGAAGTTAAGGAGAAGAGCAGGAGCAGTGACTAACCAATATTTTTAACTCAGTGTAGCGCGAAGCGCCTCGGTGCGCTCTGTGGTGATAACAGATCACTTAACCTGTCATTTTTTACTACTCATTCACTTCTCTTTGTGCATTAAGATTTTAAAAGCCCATTAATCACAAAGAGGTTAAGAGACGCTGCGCTTTAGAGGTAGAGCTTATTGAACTGACATAGTTGCATGAGCAAACTCGGCGTGTAAAAACCAAATTTAGGATTGGTTTTGCTCTTCTCATTTACTACTCATTCACTTCTATTTGTGCATTACGGTCTTAAAAGCCCATTATTCACAAAAAGGTTAAATTAACCTGCTGACGTGCTTTGCTTTCGTTTAATACCAACGTTTTACATTTAGTTGATTTATTCGTAAAAGTGATTGTTATACCACCGAGAAGTTAAGGAGAAGAGCAGGAGCAGTGACTAACCAATATTTTTAACTCTGTGTAGCGCAAAGCGCCTCGGTGTGCTCTGTGGTGATAAAAAATCACTTAACACTATTCAATTTGTCTGCTCATTTACTCCTCATTCACTTCTCTTTGTGCAATTCGGTTTTAAAGCTCAGTTTTTAAAAACAAAAAAGGAGCATTGCTGCTCCTTTTTAACTGTTTCTTAGGTTTATTAAATATCAAACCTGTCGGCGTTCATTACTTTTACCCATGCATTTACAAAGTCGTGAACAAAACGGGTTTTATTATCGTCTTGTGCATAAAACTCTGCCAGTGCGCGTAAAATTGAGTTTGACCCAAATACTAAATCTACGCGTGTTGCGGTCCATTTAGTTGCACCGCTTGCGCGGTCAACAATGTTGTAAAGGCCATTACCTGTTGGCTCCCAGCGGTTTGCCATGTCGGTTAGGTTTACAAAAAAGTCGTTACTTAACGTTCCTACATTGTTTGTAAATACGCCATGTTGTGTGCCGCTATGGTTTGTGCCAAGCATACGCATGCCACCCATTAAAACCGACATTTCTGGTGCTGTTAAACCCATTAGCTGGCTGCGCTCTAGTAGTAACTCTTCTGCAGACACAACGTAGTCTTTTTTCAGCCAGTTTCTAAAACCGTCGTGAATAGGTTCAAGTACGTCGAACGATTCGGCGTCGGTCATGTCGTCGGTTGCGTCTCCGCGCCCTGGCGCAAACGGTACGTTAACCTCTACCCCTGCGTTTTTAGCGGCTTGTTCAACAGCTGCTGTGCCGCCAAGTACAATTAAATCGGCCATGCTAACAGGTTTACTTAACCCAGCTTGTACTTTTTCAAGAGCCGTTAACACACTTGCTAAGCGTTCTGGTTCATTGCCTTGCCACTCTTTTTGCGGTGCTAAACGAATACGTGCACCGTTTGCACCGCCTCGGTGATCAGAGCCTCGGTACGTACGCGCACTGTCCCATGCGGTGTTAATTAAATCGCTGGCGCTTACGCCGCAATTAAGTAGTGTTACTTTTAAATCGGCGATTTCAGTATCTGTTAGAGTGTAATCAACGCTTGGAATTGGGTCTTGCCAAATTAAGTCTTCGCTTGGTACATCGGCACCTAGGTAGCGCGCTTTTGGCCCTAAGTCGCGGTGCGTAAGTTTAAACCATGCGCGAGCAAACACGTCTGAAAAGTATTCAAAATCGTTATGAAAACGCTCAATTATTTTGCGGTACGCTGGGTCCATTTTCATGGCCATGTCGGCATCGGTCATAATTGGGTTTAAGCGAATTGATGGGTCTTCTACATCGACCGGCTTGTCTTCTTCTTTAATATTTACAGGTTCCCATTGGTGAGCGCCTGCTGGGCTTTTTGTCAGTTCCCATTCGTAATTTAAAAGAAGGTCACAGTAGCCATTATCCCATTTTGTTGGGTGTGTGGTCCACGCACCTTCAATGCCCGATGTCATTGTATCGCGGCCAATGCCCCGTGTTTTGTGGTTGTTCCACCCCATACCTTGCTCTGAAATATCAGCCGCTTCTGGCTCTGGGCCAAGGTTTGACTCTTTTCCGTTACCGTGTGTTTTACCTACTGTGTGGCCACCTACGGTAAGCGCTGCCGTTTCTTCGTCGTTCATTGCCATGCGGGCAAACGTTTCGCGTACTTGTGCTGCGGTTTTAAGCGGATCGGGTTTGCCGTTTACCCCTTCTGGGTTTACGTAAATTAGGCCCATTTGAACAGACGCTAACGGGTTTTCCATTGTGTCGGGTTTATCAACATTTTGGTAGCGTTCGTCGCTTGGTGCTAACCATTCTTTTTCGGCGCCCCAGTATACGTCTTTTTCTGGGTGCCAAATGTCTTCACGGCCACCGGCAAACCCAAAGGTTTTTAAGCCCATTGATTCGTACGCCATGTTGCCCGCTAAAATAATGAGATCGGCCCACGAGAGTTTGTTACCGTATTTCTTTTTAATTGGCCAAAGTAAGCGGCGCGCTTTGTCGAGGTTGGCGTTATCGGGCCATGAGTTTAAAGGGGCAAAGCGTTGATTAGCCGTGCCACCGCCGCCACGTCCGTCAGATAAACGGTACGAACCTGCCGAGTGCCATGCCATGCGGATCATTAAACCGCCATAGTGGCCCCAATCGGCTGGCCACCAATCTTGGCTTTGGGTCATTAAGTTTTTTAAATCGGTTTTTACGGCTTCTAGATCTAGGGATTTGAATGCTTCAGCGTAGTTAAAGTCGCTACCGTATGGAGAGCTTTTTGTATCGTGTTGATGAAGGATGTCGAAATTAAGTGCATTTGGCCACCAATCTGTGTTTTGGCCTGCTGTTTGTGTATTGCTGCCATGCATTACCGGGCATTTGCCAGCGCTAGAGTTACTCATTATTTAATCCTCTTGGTCTAAAATAAAATACATAAGCAATGGCTAATTTGTTTAGGTATTACTATTTTTAATTCATGCAAATGTTGCTTAATCAATTGTTTATATACTTGTACTTATTTTGAATTATCAATATAGGCTTATTATTTGAGCTATGCCAACAAATGCACCGTATTTAAAACGATTGGACCGATTTGTATTTTTGATTGGTATTTAAAAACTAGCATTTAAAAATTTTTGATCTTTTTTTAAATAACGATGATCGAATTAAAAAGTAGCGGCGTAATGGTATGTGAAGGGTTTGAAAGTGGCTTTGGTTTACCACAGCGCACATAGGAATACCCCCCTTCACCATGAAATTGTAGTTATAACGTTAAAGGTGTATTACTAAGCCCAATACACCTTTACTTTATAACTCTAATTTACCTGTTTTTTGTTAGCTGATTTTTATTAGCTAACGGTAGTTAAGTTTTCTCTAACCTTTGATGTTTTAGCAGTTTCAGCCAGCTCACCCAGAGCTGGTTTTTTTTGCCTAAAATTTATTACTGCACACTGCTTTAGTGATAATAATTTATAATGTGCTGTAATCTCGCCTTCAAAACAAAACCCGCCCTAGTGAGTTTAAGTTGTGCGTGTTAATATTATTTTTGCAATTTATTATTTTATTTGGGCATGTTGATGCGTTATTACTTTTATTTACTATGTATTTGTTTTACTTTATTTTTAACGTCGGCTAATGCGGCTGAGCAACAAACAGAAGCCCCCTCAAAGCTACAAGAACAGCAAGCGCTCGAGCAACTTAAAGAGCCTATGTATAAACCGCTTATGGAACGCTACATTTTAGATGAGCTAAAAGCGGTTCGCCAAGATCAGCAAAAGTTACGCGAAGATGTAACTAAACAAGTAACGCATGCGCAGTTAGACACGGCCGACAGAGCCCTTACTTACACTACCGATACTATAAATAATGTGTTTTTTATTATTACCGCGACGGCATCTATTTTGGTACTTGTTGGCTGGAACTCGCTGCGCGATGTTAAAAATAAAGTAGAAGATATTGTAAATACCCGTGTGAGTGTTATTACGGACGAATACGAAGACCGATTAAAAATTCTAGAAGAAAAACTGCGCGTTCGTTCGGAAGAAATACTTAGTAACCAAGAACGTATATCGATTACAAATGAGGTTCACTCGTTGTGGATGCGCGCAAATTTAGAAAGTGATTATGCTAATAAAATCGAGATTTTTGATGAAATTTTAAAGCGTAAACCTGAAGACGTTGAGGCTATTGCTTACAAAGCTGATGCCCTGCTTGAAATTAATCAAACCGCCAAAGCGATTGATTTATGTAACCAAGCAATTGATATAGATAGCGATTACGGTTATGCGTATTGGCAACGCGCGTGTGCGTTTGCGTTAATACACGAACACGCCGATGCGCTGGCCGATATAAAAATGGCACTTGAGTATTCACCTAACTTACGTAATGAGTTACTCCACGAAAGTGCATTTGCAAGCCTTCACGATAATAATAGCTTTAATACTATTGTGGCAGGCGAGTAAGTTTAGCTTGCTTATATAGTTTGTAAAAAAGAGCGAAAGCTCTTTTTTTATGGCTGTAATAAAGTCCTGTGCTTTGTGTATTAAGGTTTTAAAAGATTATTATTCACAAAGAGGTTAAGAGGCGCTGCGCTTTTAGAGTTAGGGACTAAGTAATTTAATATTTGACCTGAAATGAGAAGCGGCGCTTCTAACGTGAGCAAGCTCTACGTCTACAAGACAAGGCTAAGCATTGCCCATATCATTATGTTTTCTCATTTTCTTCTCATTCTGTTCTCTTTGTGCATTTAAATTTTAAAGCCCATTATTCACAAAGAGGTTAAGAGACGCCGAGCTTTTAGAGGTAATGAAAATCCTTATATTCACAATGCCGTGGCTGAATACAGCCTGTAGAAGCGTTTTAGTTATGCTATAAAAGTGATTGTTTGGACTTCCCAGTTTTACCACCGAGAAGTGAATGAGAAAAAAGGAGCAGTGACTAACCAATATTTTTTAACTCTGTGTAGCGCGAAGCGCCTCGGTGCACTCTGTGGTGGTATGTATTTTTAAGTAATAAGAAGCTACGCTTCTAACGTGAGCAAGCTTTACGTCTACAAGACAAGGCTAAGCATTGCCCAGATCATTATGTTTTCTCATTCGCTTCTCTTTGTGTATTACTGTTTTAAAGCCCATTATTCACAAAGAGGTTGAGAGACGCTGCGCTTTTAGAGTTAGGGACTAAGTGATTTGATAAAGGATTACGTAAGCAGGCTTTAGGTATAAAGCATACGTACTCAGTATACCTTAGCCGCTTTACTTATATTTGAAGCTTTAGCTGTTAGCGTTTAAAGTACAAATCGATTGCTTTGGTGAGTAGCTCGTCGAGTTGCTCTTCAAAGCCATCCATATCGATTTCAAAGTGACTAAAGTACTTTCTAACCTGCAATTGCGATAGATTACGGCTTTTTACGCTGTATTGGCGTTCGTCTTTTTGTTTATCGTAACGCGGTAAAAAAACGAATTGTGCATAATAAGGTGACTTAATATGCTTGTTAGCATAACGACAAAAATCTTCAATATGTTGTGCGCCTTCGGGGCCTAAACAACCGGGCTCTACTCGGTACATTAAGCGAAGTTTTTTGTCGTCAGTAATTTGCATAATAATCCTTAACGAAAAAATAATACGCGAATTATTTTTCCGTTTTTAATTTGATAGCTCGATACAAGCTCTGAGCGTTTATCTATTACGTTCTCGTCTGCTGAGCAGGTTTCTGATAGCTCATGGTCTATTACTATATCACCATGGACTATGCGTTTAATTGGCGATGAGTGAATACACTTTAGCTTTTTAAACATTAAACCATAACGTGCTATTAGTTTTTCTTTTCCTTTAAATAATAGCTCATTGGGGAAAATATAAAACTCTACATCTTCATCGTAAACACGAATAAACTCTTCAATGTTGCGCGCGTTATAGGCTTTTATAAGTTGTTCAACCACAGCAAGTGATTCGCGTGATTGCTTGGCTTTGGCTTGCTGTTTAGCTGTTAAGGCCTCTTTTGCTTGGGCTACTGCTTTTTCTGCTTCGGCTACGGCTGCTGCTTTTTCTATTTTATTTTTAGGCTTTTCAACTGGTTTTGGTGTTTCATCGCCTAACACTTTTGAGTCGTCTGGTTTGGTTGGGTCAACAACCGGTTTTTTAAGCTCAGGGGCTTTGTATTCTAGTGTGTTTACTTTTTCATCCGCTTTTTGCTGATCGGTAGTAGACTCTGTGGCATAGCTATTTACTGCTAGCGTAAAGGTAAATAAAGCAAAAAAAATAGATAACGATTTCATAACTTTCCTAATAAAAACACTAAGCGTGTACTGTATTGCAACATAGCAAATTTTAACGTTTTCGGGTAGCAATTAAATAAATGACCTTGGCTTTCATAGCGAAGTTTAGCTTGAGTTTAACCCAGCTTTAAAATAACTTTGTTAAACACATAATTTTTAATGATGGTATGAAAAGTGATTGCTTCACCTCCAAGAAGTAAAGGAAAGGACAGAAGCCGTGACTAGTTGTTACTCCTGTTTTCTCGGTGTAGCGCGAAGCGCCTTGGTGCACCCGGTGGTGATACCTTTTTAAGTAACAAGAAGCTACGCTTCTAACGTGAGCAAGCTCTACGTCTACAAATCAAAGCTAAACTATGACCTGTTCACTTTGTCTTCTCATTTACTCCTCATTCGCTTCTCTTTGTGCATTAAGATTTTAAAACCGATGATTCACAAAGAGGTTAAGAGGCGCTGCGCTTTTAGAGATAGTGACTAAGTGATTTAATATTTGACCAGAAGTGAGAAGCTACGCTTTTAACGTGAGCAAGCTCTACGTTTACAAAACAAGGCCAAACTATGTCCTGTTCACTTTGTTCTCTCATTTTCTTCTCATTCTGTTCACTTTGTGCATTACGTTTTTGAAAGATTATTCACAAAGAGGTTAAGAGACGCTGCGCTTTTAGAGTCTGGTACTCATGATTTTATAATTATTAAGGCATAAAAAAAGCCGCATAAAATGCGGCTTTGGAGGTTAGTCTCACTTCACTTTGGGCGTGTCTCCAAAACTTAGTGAATACGTTACCAAGGAACTGTTTTATTGATTAGATAGACTCTAATGCAATTTTAACCATTTCGTTAAACGTGCTTTGACGTTCATCGGCTGGTGTTGCTTCGCCAGTGATCACGTGGTCGCTTACGGTAAATAATGCCATTGCGTTTGCGCCGTACTCAGCTGCAACGCCGTATAAACCGGCTGTTTCCATATCTACAGCTAGCACGCCTAACTTATCTAAATCTTTGTAGAAAGTGTCGTCTGCTTGGTAGAAAGTGTCGGTTGTGAATACGTTACCTACTTTTGCTTTAATACCTAGCTCTTTTGCTGCATTAACGCCGTTTAAAAGTAGGTCGAAGTCTGCAATTGCAGAAAAGTCGTAACCACGAACACGTGCACGGTTTACGTTTGAGTCTGTGCTTGCACCTTGTGCAAAAATTACGTCACGGATTTTAATGTCGGTACCAATACCGCCACATGTACCAATTCGTATAATGTTTTTTACGCCAAAGCTAACAATTAGCTCACGTGCATAAATAGACATTGATGGAATACCCATGCCTGAACCCATAATGCTTACTGGCTTACCTTTGTAAGTACCTGTAAAGCCAAACATGTTGCGTACACCAGTTACTTGTACTGCATCATCTAAAAAGTTTTCAGCAATATATTGCGCACGTAGCGGATCGCCTGGCATTAAAACTGTTTCGGCGAAATCACCAACATTTGCATTTATATGAGGAGTACTCATTCGTTGTTTCCTTTTTATTTTGGCGCGTTTAATTGAGTTAAAAAGCTGTCGCCATATTCAAGCTCAGACAAGTTAAACCACTGTGCTAGTGTTTGACCAATATCTGCAAAACTGTTTCGTTCACCTAGCGG
>NZ_NTLW01000055.1:0-12262 GCF_002632075.1 Pseudoalteromonas sp. ESRF-bin5
TTCAGCGCACACTGTAAATCAGTATGTTAGCCAACTTGGTTTTGCAGCCCTTTATTTTAATAAATTATGCGATGACTGGTTTGGCGTACAAGCAGAGCATATTCGCCGTTACAGTATGGCTTTACGCGCTAAACAATTAAGTGGCCGAACCATTAGCTTAAAATTGAGCTGTATCAGAAGTTTATATAAGTTTTTAAAAGCTAAAAATATTGCGCAGCAATCGCATTATCACAATCCTGCTACCGGCATTAAAGGCCCCAAATTTGCCAAGCCTTTACCTAAAAACCTCGACGTTGATCAAATGGCTCGCTTGCTCGAAATTCCTGACGACGACCCTTTGGCAATAAGAGACAAAGCTATGATGGAACTTATGTATTCATCAGGTTTACGTATTAGCGAGTTAGTTGGCGCTAACATGCAAGATATTAATGCCAAAAGTGGCGAAATATTAGTTCGCGGTAAAGGTAACAAAGAACGCCTTATTCCCGTGGGAACAAAGGCATTAGACGCATTAAAAAAATGGTTAACCGTGCGCCCTCAGTTTGCAAAGCCAGACGAGCCAGGTGTATTTTTAAGTAGCCAAAAAAATCGTATTTCAATTCGCCAAGTGCGTTTGCGTATGCAAGAGTGGGGAATAAAGCAAGGTATTAGCTCACAGGTGCATCCGCATAAATTACGCCATTCATTTGCATCACATATTTTAGAATCGTCGGGTGATTTACGTGCTGTACAAGAATTGCTTGGCCACAGTAGCTTGTCGGCCACACAAGTGTATACCCATTTAGATTTTCAGCATTTAGCCAAAGTGTACGACAACACCCACCCGCGCGCTAAAAAACAAACTGATTAGGAAATTATAATGATCCGATTTAATCGTGCAATACGCCCTTTTTCTGTCATGAGCTTTGATTTAGACGACACGCTATACAACAACCACCCAATTATAAAAGCAGCCGTTAGCGCCCAACAAAATTACTTAAATGCATTACCACGCTACCAAGAACAAGGCCCTCAATACTGGCAACAATGCCGGCAACTTGCCGCACTGCAACAGCCAGAGCTAAAAGACAATGTAACGCAGTGGCGCAAGCACACATTGCGTTTAGCACTATCAAAGTTAGGATTTACTGAACAAGAAGTAGCACTGCACGCTAGTAACGCCTATAACGCATTTGCCGATGCACGCAGTAACATTGTAGTCAGCGACGACGTATTAGTGCTACTTGATAACTTAGCGCAACATTTTACCTTAATCGCCATAACCAATGGCAATGTTGAAATAGAACGCTTTAATTTACACAATAAGTTTGAGCTAGTGCTACAAGCGGGCATGCACGGTAAAGCTAAACCTCATAGCACCTTATTTGACAAAGCAGCTGCGCACTTAAAAGTCACCAAAAGCGACATACTTCATATTGGTGATAGCCTAGATACCGACGTACAAGGCGCCAATAACACAGGTTGCCAATCAGTGTGGTTAAACGATCAAAACGCTAAGTATAACTACAAAGGCCTAGCCGACGTAGAAATCACCAATATTCACGCATTAACGCATTTTATTCGTTCATAAATTGCTACGAGTAAATTAGCCTTATAAATTAAATTTAGGGAACAATTATGACTTTAAACGAATACCTTAAATCACTTGCTGAAAACCCAAAAAACATTCAATTTACCGATACAATGGCGGTGATTGAAGCCAATTACGATTTTACTGCTTGTGCCTTTAATAACCACGGGTTGCTGAGTTCAGCGAGTGAAAATAACGGCTCATGTAAAATTTTTGCGTTTGCAAAACTCAATGGGCTTAGCAAGCAAAACACTCTTGATTGCTTTGGTAAGTTTTACCGCGATGAGGTGCTTAAAAACCCTAACGGCGACGACCACATGAACATTCGCACGTTTATGTTAGCGCCAGAGGCGACACCATTTTTAGGTGTTACGTTTGAGGGCGAGCCTTTAACAGCGAAGTAACTGGGCTCCGATTAAAAAACTTGAGTTATGTTATAAATTAAAGTGGTTTTTCCATAAAATAGCGGGTGCCGCAAAGTGGGTAGTTATCAAGTTGATACTTTACGCTGTATCCGCGCTTTTCATAAAAAGGTTTTGCTTGAAAGTCGAGAGTGTCTAGCTGGGCTTTTTTAGCGCCAAGCAATATTGCAGCTTGCTCTAATTCTGTGAGCAACTGCCCTGCAAGGCCTTCATTACGAGCGATTTCACTGCACCAAAGCCAATTTATAATTAGCCAATTGCCAAATACGCAACCACTAATACCAGCCATTAGTTCGTTATTATTATCAACAAATTTATAGCCGAGTGGCACTCTTTGCGCATCAAAATGCTTAGCATTAAAATCAACTATTTTATTACGTAAAGTTGAGTTTAACGCATCACTGTTATCAGATTTTAATTGATACATATACCGCTCCTAAAAAAGCGATATTAGCAAACACACTTAATTAAAAAAGATTATTTTTACCGAAAGGCA
This sequence comes from Pseudoalteromonas sp. ESRF-bin5, assembly GCF_002632075.1. NCBI lineage: Bacteria > Pseudomonadati > Pseudomonadota > Gammaproteobacteria > Alteromonadales > Pseudoalteromonadaceae > Pseudoalteromonas > Pseudoalteromonas sp. ESRF-bin5. The sequence continues at coordinate 2,489 of NZ_NTLW01000055.1, forward strand.
CTTCAAGTAAGTTGCTTGACGTTTTTTCGGGCTGCCCGCACATTTCATCGTATGCGCTTGTGTGGCGAAGCATCATTTGTGCGTACGCTATTTTTTCAAACCGCTTTTGTACATGCAGCGGGCTTACAGCTCTTACAAATTCGCCGTCTTCCTCTGTTACATAATATTCAACATTATTAATGATCACAGAAACCTGATAAAGCGCCATTTCAAGTGAGTGAACAACTACTTTTTGTAGCGGCTCATGATTTTTTAGTTCAGAAAATTTCATACCCATTTTTGTTCACCTTAATTAAATATCGCTCTATCGATACGCAGCTTTGCTATAATCGCGATCAGTTTTTTATTGCCAACTAACGAGAACACTTTATGAGCACCAAAATCCGCCTTGCTAAATACATTGCTCATGCAGGCGTGTGCTCGCGTAAACAGGCATCGCGTTTAATAGATGAAGGGGTAGTAACGGTAAATAATCGCCCAGCCAATCATATTGATCACGTTGATGAGCAAGACGACATAATAGTTAATGGCCAAGTAGTTAAAGGGGCAGCCGATTTAGTTTATTTTGCGTACCACAAGCCTGTAGGTATTGACTGCAAATTAAATGAAAATGACCCAGCCAGCCTTATTCACCATTTACCTACCCTCACCCGGGTTTACCCCATTGGCCGATTAGATAAAGACTCTCGCGGCTTGCTTATTTTGACCAACGACGGTGACTTTTGTAATCAACTTATTCACCCTGACTTCCACCAGCCTAAACGTTATTTAGTCACGGTAGATAAACCTATTAATAACGCGTTTTGTGAAAAAATGGCAGCAGGTATCCCCGTTGATAAACAAATTACTTTACCGTGTGAAGTAACTAAAATAGCTGACAATCAATTTAGTATTATTTTAAAACAAGGGCTTAACAGGCAAATACGTAAAATGGCGCATTACTGCGGCTTTAAAGTAATTGATTTATTTAGAGTGCAATTTAGCGAACTCGCCCTCTCAAACCTAAACCTACCTGAAAACCACTCTATACAAATTAATAAAGCTGATATTTCGAAAATCTAATACCAAATCGCTTAATTACACCGCAAAAAGTTAAAAAATAACCTTGCAAAAATAGATTACAGGTGTAGTCTAAACTTAAAGATTACATTTGTAGGCAATAAAATGATTGAGTTATCAAAAGCAGAGTTCGACGTGCTTGATGCGCTTTGGATTAATTACCCTGCCACCGCGAGCCAAATTATTGAGCGCTTAAGCGATGATAAGCAATGGCACGAAAAAACCATTAAAACCCTACTGGGTCGATTAGTTAAAAAAGGTGCACTGACCTTTGAAAAAGACGGCCGCCAATATATTTATACTCCCTGTATGGAGCGCGCCGACTACACATTAAAAGAGAGCAAAAACTTTATTGAGCGCTTTTTTAGTGGTCGTATAGCGCCACTGGTAAGCGGGTTTGCTAAATCAGAGCAGCTTTCGCAGCAAGATATAAATGAGCTTAAAAAAGTCATTGATGACTGGGAAAAAAACCAAAAGTAAGGATTAGCTATGGATATTCAAACTGGGTTTAATTGGTTAATAGAGCAACAACTACTATTGAGTATTTTGTTTTGTGGATTTATTTTACTCGAGCGATTTGGTTTAAAACCCCTTGGCGCGCGGTTTGTATACAAGTTAGCGTGGTTAATGCCTGCGGCAATAGTTATCGCTAATTTACCCAATACGATTAAACCACTGCAAAATAGCAATATTAGCCATTACTTAATTACCCCTAACCAGCCTTTTACACATGAAATGGGTATTAGCTGGGCACTTATGTATGTACTTATTACTGCGGGGTTATTAATAGCTAGTTTTATTACACATACTCGTTTTGTTAAAAGCCTGCAGTTAACTGAGCTAACACACTTTAACCATACACTTACCACAAGTGCTAAAACTTATATCAGCCAACATGTAGCCACACCAATGGTGGTGGGTATTTTTCAAAGCAAGCTAGTACTGCCCAGTGATTATAATACCCATTTTGATAAAGCAACATTGGCGCTTATTTTAGAGCACGAAAACGTACACATTCAACGCAAAGACAACCTAACAAACGCATTCATGCTGTTACCCACTATTTTACTTTGGTTTAACCCACTCGCTTGGTTTTGTTACGCAAGCATGCGCCGTCTACAAGAGCTGACTTGTGATGAACGGGTACTTGCCAATAAAACCACACACCAACACATTTTATACAGCAAAGCCTTAGTGAACTGCGCGGCAGCAGCGCCCGCAGGCCTAATGGCTTATTCACACTACGGAGATAAAAAAACCATGTTACAACGACTTACTAATATCAAACATAACGGCGCACATTCGCGCCTAGCAAAAGGAAGTGCGTTACTTATAGCAGCAAGCTTGCTCAGTGGCTTAGCAGTAGCAAAGCAACCTGAAGCATCAGCTAAAAAAGAAACATCTATCGCTCCCGTAATGCGAATCGAACCGCTTTACCCAAAACAAGCGGCGGAACAAGGCATTAGCGGTTCAGTGGTATTAAAATACGACATAACCCCAGCAGGCAAAACAGCTAACATTACTGTTGTAAAAGCTGAACCAGAAGCAGTCTTTAACAAAGAAGCAAAAAGAGCACTGATGCAATGGCAATATACACCTTCATCAATGGGACAACAAAACGTACTAATACAACTTGATTTTGCACTCAACAGTACAGTTACAAAAAGTGATTTAATAGAGCGAGTTAACATATCGCATTAATGGGAATAAGTGTTTAAGACTATAAAGCAAGCGCCCTTTTAGGCCGCTTGCTTTGTGGTTTTAACAATAAAGTTAAATACTCACTACAATCATGGCAATGGCAGTACCTAAGCCAATAAACCATACAAGCGAACGTATAATATCTAAGTTCAACCAATAAAAAATACAATACAAAATGCGCGAGACTATATGAGTAACCGCCAAGGTTTCGGTTACTGCGTTTACCGAGTTAGTACCAAATACCACTGCAATAGCAACAGCAAAAACAGCGAGTGATTCAAAACAATTTTGATGAGCAGCGAGCGCCCGAGCACCAAAGCCAGTTAGTTTTGCTTGTTGGGAACGTGGGTGTTTATTGTCGTATTGGCCAAGCTTTGCCATCGCAATAGCCACAGGTACTTTTGCAAAATAAGGCATTAATAAGGCCAACAATGCGCATACAACTAATGTCGTCATAATTTATTCTCTTATTATAAAATCTGATAATTTGAGCAATACATATAACATACACACACAAAAAAAGCCGCCAATACGTTTTATGACAAACGCTGGCGGCTAAACAATAACATCACACTTACTATAGCTAAGTTTACTCTTAAAGCAGTGCGGCATAATGTCGCAGGTGATGAATATTCACTATCACCCTTAATGCATCGCATTAATCACTGAAGATTGTTAACTTATAGATCTTATTTTTTATCGACGAATACCATGACCTGGATCTTTTTCACTTTTTTAGCCGCTTTTATGCAAGCATGGCGAAATGCCCTACAAAGTAAATTAAGCGCACATGCAAGTGTGGCTGGCGTAACGCTTTCGCGCTTTATCTTAGCCGGCCCCATTGCTGCAGTGTATTTGTACGGCTTGTATCAATATCAAGATACCGCCATGCCTACCTTTAATAATGCCTTTTGGGGGTTTGTTATTGGCGCAAGTGTTATGCAAATACTTGCCACGGGTTTAATGGTAAAGCTATTTAAAATGAATAATTACGCCGTAGGTGCAGGGCTTGCTAAAAGTGAGGCGTTAGTAGCGGCTATTTTAGGGGTATTGTTTTTTGGCTCTGCGCTTAGCCTACTTGGTTGGCTGGGTGTATTTTTAGGCGCTATTGCGGTGCTTTTACTTAGCGGTATAACCAGCGTAAAACACTTTGATGCTAAAACAGCGTTACTGGGCCTTGCCTGTGGTACCAGCTTTGCCCTTACATCGCTGTGGGTACGTGAAGCGAGCTTAAACTCAGGGTTATTATTTCCGCACTCGGCTGCATGGGTTTTACTGTTTGTAATAAGCCTACAAACGCTTATATTACTTGGCTATTTATTACTAAAAGAGCCACACACTGTTGGCAAACTTTGGCAATATAAAGGCACTACTGCCGCAATTAGTATTTTTAGCTGTGTAGGCTCTATTGGCTGGTTTAGCGCAATGAGTTTACAGCATGTGGCGTATGTTAAAACGCTTGGGCAGGTTGAAGTATTTTTTACCATGTTAATTGCCGTACTTTGGTTAAAACAGCCACTTAAAAAACAAGACACCGCGGGCTTAATACTTATAGCCATTGCCGCTATTTTGGTAATGTTGCCAAATTGATAGCATAAAAAAGCGCAGGCTTTTAAACCTGCGCGACTATAAAGCTGCACATAACGTTTAAAGCGAATTTTAAGCGCTGATTTTTAGCGTTATCACACCGCAAATGATCATAAGCACACCCGCAATACGCCCAAACGTGGCTGCATCACCGTAAAGTAATATACCCACTAAAAACGTACCCGCAGCACCAATTCCGGTCCATACGGCGTAGGAAGTCCCCATTGATATTTGCTTTTGTGCAAGCCACAACATAAAACCACTGGCTGTTAAAAATGCAATGGCCATTGCTATTCCCTGCCAGCGTGTGTCGGGATTTTGTGAAATTTTTAAACCAATTGGCCAGCCTATTTCAAGCAAGCCGGCAATGACTAAATAAACCCACGCCATTAAACATCTCTGTTTTTCAAAATTACGTCGTATAAATCTTCGCGGCGATCTTTTAAATTACGCACAGTCCCTTCGCTATGAAGAATTTTTAGCTTATCCATATCAAGGTCGCTAAATAATAACATTTCGGTATTAGGTGTTGCTTCGTTAAGTGTTGCATCGTGCGGGAATGAAAAGTCAGATGGCGTCAGTACTGCCGATTGCGAGTACTGTACGTCTAGGCTTTCTACTTGCGGTAAGTTACCCACTGAACCTGCAATAACCACATAACATTCGTTTTCGATTGCCCGTGCTTGTGCACAATGGCGAACCCGTAAATAACTATTTTTAGTATCGGTCCAAAACGGCACAAACAGTATATCAAGCCCTTGCTTAGCTAATATGCGTGAAAGCTCTGGGAACTCTACATCGTAACAAATTTGAATACCAACGCGCCCAGCATCAGTATCGAATACGGCAATTTTGTCGCCGCCTTGAATAACCCAATCATTTTGTTCATGCGGGGTTATGTGTATTTTACGCTGCTCGTCTATTTTACCGCTACGGTGGCATAAATAACTTACGTTATAAATTTTGTCGTCTTCGGCAAGTGGCATAGAACCAGTAATAATGTTGGCGTTATATTCTATTGCCATACGCGACATGGCGTTTTTAAACGTTTCGGTGTATTCGGCTAAATAGCGGATTGCTTCAGTTTGATTGCTTTGCTCAGTTAACCCCATCAGCGGCGCGTTAAAAAATTCAGGAAATAAAATAAAGTCACTTTTGTAGTCAGATACCGTATCTACAAAGTACTCTACCTGCTTGAGCATTTCTTCAACCGACTCAACACAACGCATTTGCCACTGCACTGCCCCTACTCGCACTATCGATTTAGTCGATTCGAGTACGGTGTCGGTTGGCTCGTACATTATGTTATTCCACTCAAGTAAGGTGGCGTAACCTACAGACTCTTGATCCTCTGGTAGGTACTTTTTTAGTAATCGCTTTACCTGAAAGTCGTTAGAAAGCTGAAAGCTTAAAATTGGGTCATAAAGCTCTTTTTGGTCAACCTTTTCAATGTATTCCATTGGCGTCATTTCACTGCTGTGATTGTAATAACGCGGAATACGGCCACCCGCTAAAATAGCGCGTAAGTTATATTGGCGGCACAATTCTTTACGGGCATCATAAAGGCGACGCCCTAAGCGCATACCTCGGTGAGTTTCGCTAATAGCAACATCCAAACCGTATAGCGCATCGCCATCGGTATCGCTGAATACACGGTCATGGCCGTCGGCAATGTCTTCGTAGGTGTGCGGATTTGAAAAGCGGGCGTAGTCTACTTGCACGCTTAGTGCTAAACCTACCAGCACGCCGTCATCTACTATGCCTATTTGCCCTTCTGGAAACTGATCGATTAACCTAAAAATGGTATGGCTTGGCCATGCGCCACCTAAGTCTGGGTAAGCTTGATCCATTAGCGTTTTTATTTGTGGGTACTGCTCTTTGGTCAAGTTACAAATTTCTAGGTGGGTTTTTTCTGCCGACATACACAACTCCTTGGGGCATGGGAACAAAAAAGCTGAACAAATGCTCAGCTTAATAAACTATATTATGCGTGCTAGCTCACTTTGCAAGTTACTTTAAGCTACGATAAAACAATGTGGTTACTCGCTCTTTTGGTAGCCATTTTGCGTATTTAAGACCCAGCTCTGATAGTGGGTCGGCGTCAAGTACTTGCTGCAAACTTGCATCGTTTTGCATTGCCTTAAGCATAACATCTTTGGCTTTTTGCACCAGCTTACGATACGTTATAAGCCCTGAACGGTCACTTACTGGACCATGCCCCGGAATAACTTGAGTATTATCGTCAATTTGGTTAATAACATCGTCAACCGCAGCTAATACTCCATCAACACTGCCGCCACTATCTACATCAACAAACGGTAAGCTACCAAAATTAAAATAAATATCACCCATGTGAACTATGTTGTCGTTACTAAAAAAGATAACTGAGTCGCCGTCGGTATGGGCATGTTTGTAATGCACAACATGTGCGTGTTCGTTATTAAAATGAAGTTTTAAATCGTGACCAAAACTAATACGAGGTAAAAATTTAGAACCCTCACCATGCTTTTCTTTCAAACGCTTATGAACATTGTCGTGCGCAATGACATGTGCACCTGCTTTAGCAAAATTTTCATTGCCGCCGGTATGGTCGCCATGGTGATGGGTATTAATTACAAATTCGGCGCTACCAGGCTTTAAGTCGCTGATGGTTTTTTTAATATCGTCTGAGAGCTTAGCAAACTGATCGTCAATAATATAAATACCGTCATCACCCACACTTGCAGCAATGTTGCCACCTTGCCCAAATAGTACATAGACACTTTCACTTAATTTTTCTGCGGTAACGGGGTTATCGTCTGCATGAGCCGATGCGCTCAGTAGTAAACCTGTTATTAACGCGGGTAGTAATTTTTTCATTTTAGTTCTCCATTGTTAGAGTTATATAGAACGTGATTACTTACATTTTGGCTCACACTACTTTGGTGAGATAACGATTTGATGCATTAGCGTTTGTGGTAATAGCGCAGTTTGCTTCCCTTCAATATAGTCGCTAAAACCAGCTCTATAAAACTCTGATAGCGGGTGACCCGATTGGCCACCCGGCACGCTTAAAATAGCCTGTTCTAAATGCCCTGGTTGAGCTATAAAACGTTGTGATGCACCAAAACTCTGCCCTTGCACCGCAGGCATATAGGAGTCACCAAATCCTGCAGCGGTTGGCATATTAAGTAACTTTGCCAATAAAGGGATTTGTTTTGCAAAAGGATGCTCGATTACCAGCTCATTTACTTTACCCCACTGCCACTGTTTTATATTTGTGCCAAATTGCTCACTCAATTTATTTACAGTGTGATCAAAAGCACCCGCTAATTGTTCGTCCCAACTATTAAATTGAGGGTTAATCCAAGATGCAGGTCTATTATTAATAAGTTGCCACAGCGCCGGCTCCAACCCACGCTTGATAGGCTTAAGTGTGCCCTCATGCTCATTAAGAGTGACTTCAATATGGTTAAACACAAGGTTAATAACTTCATCTCTATAGCGTTTAACCAGGGTATAGCCTACCGAAGAAGCACATGCGCATTGCTGCCAGTTTTCAAGCTCTGTGATGTACTTCGCATTTTTAACCTCATTGGTTTTTAACTGCTTGAGTAACAACTCATGCCATGGCATTAAAAAGCGGGCTTGGTTATCAAGCTGTAGTGCGTAAAAGTCGCTCTCGGCAAAGGTTTGTTTTTCAAATAAACGGTCACGAATTTGGCTTGAACGTGCACCTAATGCGTAGCCGCCATTACCAAAACGTGCGTTGTCGCTGGCAGATACAACCCGAGAGTTTCCTGTCCATAATCGCCCGCTGGGTGGGTTTTTAACAAATGGGCGATTAATTTCGTTTTGCTCAAAAAGTGCAGAGTAGTGCTGTGCATTTACACTTAACTCACTGACATTTGTACGCGCCGGAATACCGCCTATATTTTTCCATGCCGCATTACCTAGGCTATCAACAACCATTAAATTCTGTACAGGTATACCCACATTACTTGCAAGGGCGAGCGCATCGTCCACAGTATCTGCTTGCTCAAGCTTTAATAGCTGCATGTTAACCGCATAAGGTTGATGCGCTGCCCAACTAAGTGCATAAGGCTTTTCGTTAATGTATTTTACTGGGCCGTATTCGCTCATTATTAGCGAGTAAGTTTCAACGCCTCCTTCAGGTAATAAAATAGGCTCATCAACAAGCCATGTTTTGCTATCACTATTTAGCGCAATCCAATCGGCAGTATCTAAATAACCGTTAGTGAAACCCCATGCAATTTTATTATTGGTTCCCACTACAATGGCAGGAGTGCCAGGAAGTGATACGCCTGTTATTTGAGATTGTTTACCATTTTGTGTGTAATTAAGCTGCGCTCTGTACCAAATAACCGGCACCGCCATTGATAAGTGCATATCGTCAGACACCATACCTGCACCTGTTTTTGTAAGCTCTCCGGTAACGGCCCAATTATTACTACCAAGCTCTTGAGGGGCTTCAATGTGGCTTGCAACATGAGTCGTTTGCGGTGCAAGAATGGGTAATTCACCTGCAAATTGGGCTAATTTACTACCATCAAGCGCAGCTTGGTATTGGCTAGGTTGCGTTAAAAAATCAACCATATTTTTACTGTATATTTGCTCTAATTGAATCAAAGTTTGATCGCGATTAAATGTCATGCTTTGTAAATCTAAGTACATGCTAAAAATCACTAATAAGCTGTCTTCGATTTGCCACGGTTTTTGAGTTGCGCCGGTAAGTATATATTCAAAGCTTGCATAACCTACTTGGGCTAAACCTTCGTTTACGCCTTGAGCATAACTTTTTAACAGCTGTTTATCGCGCTCTGGTAAGGTATTTAAAATAGCGAGGCTACGTTTTCGTAGTTGATGAAAACGCATTTTTTTATCAAGCTCAACAGCGGCTTTACCAAATAATTCACTTAGCTCTCCTGCAGCATTACGCCTAAGTAGGTCCATTTGAAAAAATCGGTCCTGTCCGTGCGCATACCCTAAGCCATAAGCGGCATCGTTACGACTTTTAGCGTTGATAACAGCTTGGCCCAATCTATCACGGGAAATTTTCACGGGTTCATTCACTGCCATACTGCGCCCGTTGCCATCAAGTGCAGGTAAACTTAAGCTAAGTACCCCATAAACGACAGCGGTGCCACTCAGCCCTAAAATTACAATTAATAACAACAAGCGTTTGATTAGTTTATACATTGAGTTGCCCTTCCACCCTTTGCGTTGCTTATATAATAACCACAGATTTATTAAATAATCATGATCTTGCTCGCAAAGGATGAAATAAACATCAAAATCCACGATAATGTCACTTCCACACATCGTGCAGAACTAGTTGAGATCAATATGACTGAAAAAACGTTTATCAAAGGTAAAGACCGCGATTTAGAATCGTCAATCTCTACCATGCAAAACAAGCTTAAAGCC
>NZ_NTLW01000252.1:0-22859 GCF_002632075.1 Pseudoalteromonas sp. ESRF-bin5
GATCCTACAACTAAACGTAAGCTACCATCTTCATTAAAAACCATAACCGGTGACATAGAACTGCGCGGGCGTTTTCCTGGCTCTACACGATTAGCAACTAACTTACCGTTTTTACGAGGAGAAAGTGAGAAATCGGTTAACTGATTATTTAAAATATAACCATTAACCATAACTGTAGAGCCAAATGCCATTTCTATTGAGCTGGTCATTGATACTGCATTACCAAAGCTATCAACAATAGAGACATGCGATGTTGAAGGGAGTTCATACGAATCATCTTGTGCATAACTTAAGTAGTTAACGGGGTCGCCGGCAACTGCATGCTGATCTTTTTCGGTTATGAGTGTTGCGCGTGATTTAATGTAGCTTTTGTTTAATAGCGCTTGAGTTGGTACCTCAGTAAAATCTGGGTCACCCATATATACATTTCTATCGGCAAAGGCAATACGCGACGCTTGGCTGAAGTAGTGAATTGCTTGTTCGCTGTTAGGCTTTAAGGCAGAAATATTTGTATGCTCTAGTAACCCTAGTATTTGTAAAACAGCCACACCGCCACTACTTGGTGGTGCCATAGAACATACGTTATAAACACGGTATTTTATACAAACTGCATCGCGTTCTTTGCTTTTGTATTGTGCAAGGTCTTGCTGAGTTAATTTACCGGGTGCAATTTTTGAATTTTGTACCGCACTTACCATTTTTTTTGCATTTTCACCTTTATAAAACGCATCAATGCCTTCATTAGCAATGGCTTTGTATAAATCAGCAAGCGGCTGATTTTTTTTAACGGTACCGGCCTCAATGAGTTTACCATTTGGGTAAAAGTATTCATTTATCACTGGCATACTCATAACACCTGGATTTAGCTGGCGAGCTAACAAACCATGTAATCGAGGCGATACAACAAACCCTTGTTCAGCAAGTTCAATAGCCGGTTTAAATAGCTGTTCCCAAGGTAATAAACCATAGTGCTTATGCGCATTTGCAAAGGCATGTAGAACACCAGGGACGCCTACAGAACGACCGCCTACAACGGCTTCTATCCATTTGACCGCTTTGCCATGCTTATTTAAAAATAAATTTTCATTCGCATTTTTAGGGGCCGTTTCTCTTCCATCAAAGCTGGTTAACTTATTATTTGCTTTGTTGTAGTACATCATAAATGTACCGCCACCAATACCCGATGACTGAGGCTCAACAAGTGTTAAAACAAGTTGAGTGGCTATTGCTGCATCAACTGCACTGCCGCCTTTTGCTAATATTTGCTGTCCCGCTTGAGATGCATACGGATTTGCCGCGGCAACCATGTATTTGTCACCTACAACAATCTGCTTAGAACTAATTGATGTGGTAGCTTCTGGTTCGCGAACTTCTACTTTTGTGGGTTCTTTTGACAGCACCGGCAAAGACAGCACACCTAAGCCGATAGCAAATAATGAGTTAAGTTTAAAATGCATAAAAAATACTAAAAACACTTAATTACAATAGGTAATTGGCATCTTAAAGTTAAACGGGCACAATATGCAAAAATTAATACTAAAAAAATACAATAAAATGCTTAATTTACCTATACAGCCTCGTTATATTTTACCACCTTTATTATTGATACTTTTTAGCACTATTTTTGCTGCATTTGATTTAAATAATTTACTAGAATTTAACCGAACATTAGTTAACAAAGGTGAGTTTTGGCGTATTTTTACTAGCCAATTTGTACACGCAAATTGGGCCCATTTGGGGTTAAATATAAGCGGGATTTTTTTAATTTGGTTATTACATGGTGAGTATACTACCCCTACCCGGTACTTTCTAAATACAATCACTTTAGCGCTTTGGTGCGGTTTAGGCGTGTATTTTTATTGCCCAGACATACATATCTATACAGGTTTAAGCGCGCTGTTACACGGTGTTATTATTTGGGGCGCAGTAAAAGATATTACACAAGGGCTTAAATCGGGATATTTATTATTCATCGGTGTGTGGGTAAAAATAGCATATGAGCAATTGAGTGGTCCAAGTGCTGATATTGGCGAGCTTATTAATTCGACCGTTGCAATAGATGCTCATTTAATTGGTGCTATTGGTGGATCATTGTTAGGTATCGAGCTTGTTATTAAATATCATAAAAATAGGGCCAAAGGTTAAATAAAAACGCCACTTTAACTAAAGTGGCGTTTTACATTGTTTATTTAAAGAGTGTCTTTGAATAGTTTATAAATGCGGCGGTATTCATCTAACCAACTTGACGGTTGCACAAAACCATGTGGCTCAACTGGGAAGATAGCCGTTTCAAAGTTCTCTTTTTCAAGCTCAATTAAACGCTGAACTAAGCGTACTGAGTCTTGAAAAAATACGTTATCGTCTACCATTGGTGCATTGATCAACAGTGGCTTATTTAAACCTTCTGCAAAGTAAATAGGTGAGCTACGCTCGTATGCAATGGGATCTACATCTGGATGGTTTAAAATATTGCCAGTATAAGCAGTATTGTAGTGTGCCCAATCAGTTACCGGGCGAAGTGCTGCACCTGACTGAAACAACTCTGGTGCAGTAAATAATGCCATAAAGGTCATAAAACCACCATAAGAACCACCGTAGGTGCCTACTGCTTGCGTGTCGACGTTAGCATTTTCAGCCATCCATTTAACACCGTCAGCTAAATCTTGTGTTTCTGGTGTGCCCATTTGACGATAAATAGCTGTACGCCAGTCGCGGCCATACCCTTTAGATGCACGGTAGTCCATATCCATCACCACGTAACCTTCATCAGCTAATAATGAATGAAACATAAACTCTCTAAAGTACACAGACCAACCCATATGTGAGTTTTGTAAATAACCTGCACCGTGATTAAAAATAACTGCTTTACGTGTTTTACCACCTTCGCCCTCTACGTAATCAGCTGGGTAGTATACCTTGGCATATATTGGCGCATCAGTATGGCTAGACGGCACTGCAACTATTTTTGGTGCAGTTAATTTTTTAGATAAAAAAGCGCTTGATACTGTATTAGTTAAACGTGTTGGCGTTGCATTTGCTTTAGCATCCGCAATATATAGCTCGCTAGGCATAGTAATTTTTGAATGAACAAGCAGTAATTTTTCTTCATCTGGACTTAGCGTATAGTCGGTCATGCCATTTAGATCAGTAATTTTTTCACTTTTAGCTGTTTGTGGATCTACACGGAAAATTTCGTATAGACCAGGGTGTTCAACATTAGCTTTGTAATAAATAGCAGAATCATCGCTTGTAACTGTTGGGTTTGATACCTCAAACTCACCCTGAGTTAACGCAACGGCGTTACCGTTTAATGGTTTTTTATAAAGCTGGCTGTACCCAGACTCTTCTGAAAGGTAATAAAGCGTGTTTGCGTTATTCAACCAGCCAAAATTATTAAATGCATAAGCGATCCATGCGTCGTCATGTAAACGATGCTGCGACACCAGTTTATTGTTTTCAAAATCTACGGTCGCAATCCAGCGATCTTTGTTGTCCCACGCTTCAAGCATAATAGCAACTTGCGAACCATCGTTATTCCAAACTATTGGGCTTTGTCCTAATCCCCAATTTGTGATCAAGTTAATAGCGCGTGGTGAATTCTTTGAATCGTAGGTATTACCTAATCGTGCATAATTTTCTTGCTTTACACTTGCTAATACATCTTCATCAAAACCTGGCAGCGAATCAAACGCTAGTGTGTTTTGTGTTTTATCATTTAAATTAATATATATAACTTGCGATGTTTCTTCTTTTGCATCAGCTATGCGACGGCGCACTTTTTTAGGTGCTATGGTGGCGTCGTCAGTCACATAATGTGGCATTATATCGGTGTCACTTCGCCAACTTGATTGTTTTTTTACGACAACTAGTAACGCATCTCCATTGGGTGAAAGTTCTACGTTATCAACTTTATTACCTTTGCCTAAATAGTAACTTGTATTTGCTACAGAAGTATTTTGTTCGTTTATTTTTGCGTTACGTGCGTGTTGGTCTTTTTTATTTTTGTGTTCAAGAGCAATGTATTCAATAAGCTTATGCTGCTCTTTTGCAATGTACGAACTTGGCTCGCTAATTCCTTTTGGTTTATCAGCAAGTTTTAAGTTAGCAATTTCTTGTGTTAACCCCGTTACTAAATCAACTTTAAAAAATATATTTCCTTGGCGATAAGCCAATGTACCATCGTTTAAAAACTGCGGATTAGATTCGTTAGCTGTGCTATGGGTTATTTGGCGCAGTGTGTTAGTTTTAATATTTTTTACAAACACATTGCCTTTAAAAACGTAGGCTTGCAGAGCTTTGTCGTTTGAATAAACCGCGTTTCTAGCACCCAGTGTATGTAGTTTATTTAATGCTATTTGTTCTGCGGTTTGTGACGTTACAGACTGGCTAAATAAGTCACGTAATGTGCTACCTTGTTGCTTTTGAGAATAAATAATTGTTGCTGAATCAGCAGCCCAAAAGGCATTTTGTGGTTGGTTGCCTATCCAATCAGGATCGGCCATTGCTTGTTTTAAAGTTATTTTTTCTGAACCAACATCGGCAGGTGTACTCACCACCGCTTCAACTTTGTTTTTTTCCAAAGCATTATTTGTTGAGGCTGTGTTTGCAGTTGCACTACAGCCCGCAAGCATTACGCTTGAGGCAACAGCTAATGCTACTAACGTTTTAGATGAAGAAAAATTAAAAATCATAGTGCTTCTATACCGTTATTATAATTAACGGGTATTTAAGCAGAAGCACTAAAGTTAATGCAATTTTTTAAGATAAATAGCCATTTAACAGGGTAAAGCTCAGTTTACTTAAGCCTTAATTATTTAATCACTAAATCTAGCCATACTAGGCGATGATCGCTTGATGCACTTCTATCTTTAATTAAGCGATATTGTTCGTTTGATTCAACTGGCCAAAATACCCCGCCTTCTTTAATGTCTAAACCGTAAGTTGATGGCAATACATAGTCTACTCGTGCTTGCCAATTGGCAGTAAAGTGTTGTGCATAGGCAAGTTCATATTGCTGTTTAGCGCCTGCACTTTTAGGTACAAACTGTGCATTAATTAATGGATTTTTTAGCAATTGATCTGTTGTTTCTAAACGCGCTTTATCACCTTCTGGTGCTGCGTTTAAATCCCCTAAAATAACAAAACGTGACTGAGCATCTAGCCCACCTTTGTTGCCATTATCATCATATAGGTACTCTGCATTGGCTACGTAGTCGGCAATTAATCTAATTTCGTCATGGTTACGTTTACCATTTCTATCTTCTTCGCCGTCAAACACAGGAGGCGTAGGGTGAGACGCCAATATATGCACTGCTTTGTTATCAATAACTACGGGGACATCCCAAAACGATTTAGAACTTAATCTAAGCGCTTGCCACTCTTGTGCGTTATACCAATTCTCGCCTGTTTTTGGCATTAACGGCATTTTTGCATTAGGCATATCTTTGTATTTAAAAGTTTGAAGCGTTCTGATTTTGTCAAAATCGATTGGGTATTTCGATAATATAGCCATACCATAATGCCCTTCAAAAAAGCCAAAGCCTTGGGCATCACCCATTACTTTACTTTTTTTACCATCGTTATCTAGGTCAAACTCTGTCGCAAGGCCAGTATTGACCGGGGCTATATAAGAATAAGGATAATCTATGGCTTTTTGCTTGTTTTGGCTTACGGCTAAGTAATGCGTTTTAAAGTAATCAATACCTTGCTCTTTAGGAACAAAATCAAATTCGTTCAGTAAAATAATATCAGGGCGAACGCGCTGAATAATTTCTGCAATATTTTTAATCTGTTGTGTGTTTGAGGTAAGCGCGTTGACTAAGGCATCACTTTTAATAGGCTCGCCTTTGGCGGTGTAATTTGTGGCATCCATACTTACATTAAACGTTGCAACACGAATTGTATCCGTTGCGTACGCATTGAGACTCAATGAAGCAGCTGTTAGCAACGCACCAAACGTTAGATCAAATTTCATTTAATTATCCTACTTATAGAAAAGCAATTTTGATTATTTAATAATGTAACCTGTTTTTGTTTTTTCAGGCAAAAAAAAGCCGAGTTTACTCGGCTTTTATTATTCCATTGTTTGTATTCGCTAAGTTTTGAACTAGTCGGACAGTAACTGCTTCTAAGACCTGCTCAATCCCTAAATAACATCCATGTGCAAAACAGTAATAAGGCTTCCCTAATCATAACCTACTAGACCATATAGCTTTAGCCATACAAAAAACCAATCCTAGCCTAGAATGAGTTTTTCTGCCGTTTTTAAAATTCCCGGGTAATCGTGTTCTGGTAAATAATCAGTTAATTGGCTTAACTTATCTGACAGGTCATTCATATTATGAGCCGATACATTTATATGACCCATTTTACGACCTGGCTTCGCCGTTTTACCGTACCAATGACTTGTCACATCAGGTAATGTAAGTACCTCAGCAGGGATACTTGCTTGTCCGAGTACATTGATCATAGCCGTAATATGTTTAAGCTCAGTATTACCAAGTGGTAAACCTGCAACGGCACGCATATGATTTTCAAATTGCGAACAATGGCAACCTTGCTGCGTCCAATGACCTGAGTTATGTACACGCGGTGCAATTTCATTGACTAATAGTGTGCCCATTACATCAAAAAACTCAATGGCCAATACACCTACATAGTTAAGTTCGTTTGCAATTTTTGTAAATGCATCGTTTGCTTGAGCTTCAACATTTTGGTTATTTTTACCCGCAACCGACAGTGTTAACACACCGTTGGTGTGCTCGTTTTCTGTTAATGGATAAATTGCAACATTACCGTGCTTATCTCGTGCGCCAATAATCGATACTTCTCGATCAAACGGGATCATTTTTTCAGCAATAATGGTATGCGGTGCATCTTGTGTTCCCGATGCTATAAACTCAGCCATTTCAGACCAAATTTCATCAATTTGATCATCAGATTTTAAACGCCACTGCCCTTTACCATCGTACCCTGCTTGGCAGGTTTTTATAACAAGTGGCTTACCCAGGTTTTTAGCGGCCAACTCCAAATGTGCTTTTTCTGTAATTAACTGATAAGGCGCGCATTCAACACCGGTTTTGTTAAGTAACGCTTTTTCTAGTGCTCTATCGCCACCCGTTTTAATTGCAGCTTTACCCGGATAAAACTTATTACTGTTGCAGCATAGCGTTAATACATCATCAGGAATATGTTCAAATTCTGCTGTGATTGCATCAGCGTCACTAATAGCTTGTTCAAGTGAAGTAGTGTAAATCTCACCCGTTAGCGGGTGCTTAATTTGTTTAGTTCCCACATCGTAGGCAACTACATTCAAATTAAGCGGAGCGCCTGCAAGGCTCATCATACGTGCAAGTTGTCCTGCACCTAAAATTAAAATATTCATTGTTACTCTGCAGGGTTTGGGTTGGCTAATATTGTGTCTGTTTGATTTTTACGAAACGCTTCGATTTTTTCAAAAATGTCGGGGTTATGGCACCCTAAAATTTGTGCGGCTAATAAGCCTGCGTTTGCAGCGCCTGGTTCACCAATTGCTAAGGTACCTACTGCTACTCCTTTTGGCATTTGGCAAATTGACAATAGAGAATCAACACCATTTAATGCCTTTGATTTCACAGGAACGCCTAAAACAGGAACAGATGTAAAAGCCGCTGCCATACCCGGTAAATGGGCTGCGCCACCTGCGCCGGCAATAATAACTTTAATTCCACGTTCTGCAGCAGAGCTTGCATAATCAGCAAGTAATTGAGGAGTGCGGTGTGCGGATACAACTTTGGTTTCGTACTTAATACCAAACTGCTCTAGCATCAGTGCAGCGTGTTCCATGGTTGGCCAATCTGACTTAGAACCCATAATAATGCCAACAGTCATAAATACTCCTCAGTAATGTATTTTAAAATAGCGGACTTATGTCCGGTTTTAGGCGGGTATTATACCCAAACACGTTTAATTTGCGAGGTTCGAATGGTATTAAATGAAGATTAAAGGCTAATTTTTTATAAATAATTAACACGCAACAAAAACAAAAAAAGCCATGTTAAACATGGCTTTTTGTAAATCTGAAATTACAACGTAATTACGCTTCTTTACTTGCTAGGTACTCAGAGTAATTACCTCTAAAGTCGATTATTTTACCGTATTTAATTTCCCATATACGGGTTGCAACAGAAGAGACAAACTGTCGGTCATGCGATACAAAAAGTAAAGTGCCTTCGTATGCTTCAAGGGCTAAGTTTAGTGCTTCAATCGATTCCATATCCATGTGGTTGGTTGGCTCATCCATTAAAAGTATGTTTGGTTTATGCATCATAATTTTGCCAAACAACATACGGCCTTGCTCACCACCTGATATTACTTTTACCGACTTTTTAATATCGTTCTGTGAGAACAACATACGACCTAAGAAACTACGAACAACTTGTTCATCGTCGCCTTCTTGCTGCCATTGCTCCATCCACTCAAACAAATTCATGTCTTTTTCGAATTCGTCAGCGTGGTCTTGCGCATAGTAGCCAATGTTAGCGTTTTCAGACCACTTAAATTCACCTGCCTGTGGTGTAAGTTTACCTGCTAACGTGTTAAGTAACGTTGTTTTACCTACGCCGTTTTCACCAATTATGGCGATACGCTCGCCAACTTCTACTAAACCTTCAAGGCCTGAGAATAAAGTATTGTCTTCAAAACCTTGACTAATACTTGTCATTTCTAGCGCGTTGCGGAAAAGTTGTTTTTCTTGGTCAAAACGAATAAACGGTGTTTGACGAGATGATGCTTTTACTTCGTCTAACTGAATTTTATCGATACGCTTGGCACGCGATGTGGCTTGTTTAGCTTTTGAAGCATTAGCCGAGAAGCGTGATACAAACTGCTGGAGCTCGGCAATTTGACTTTTCTTCTTAGCATTTTCACTTAGTAGGCGTTCACGTGCCTGCGTTGCTGCAAACATGTATTCGTCGTAGTTACCTGGGTAAATACGTAGCTCACCGTAATCTATGTCGGCCATGTGTGTACAAACAGAGTTTAAGAAGTGACGGTCATGCGAAATGATGATCATAGTACAATCGCGTTGATTCAATACATCTTCTAACCACTTGATAGTGTATATGTCCAAGTTATTGGTAGGCTCATCAAGTAGCATAATATCAGGGTCAGAAAACAGAACCTGTGCAAGTAACACTCGAAGTTTAAAACCCGGTGCAATTTCTGACATAGGACCATAGTGCTGCTCAGTAGCAATACCAACACCTAATAAAAGCTCACCCGCTTTAGACTCGGCTGAGTAACCATCCATTTCAGCAAATTCAGTTTCAAGATCGGCTACTTTCATACCGTCTTCTTCACTCATTTCAGGTAAAGAATAAATACGATCACGTTCTTGTTTAATAGCCCATAACTCTTTGTGACCCATGATCACAGTATCAATTACAGAGTATTCTTCGTAAGCAAACTGGTCTTGATTTAGTTTAGCAACACGCTCATTTGGATCAGTGCTTACGTTACCCGAAGATGGCTCTAGTTCACCACTGAGTATTTTCATAAATGTTGATTTACCACAACCATTTGCACCAATTAAACCGTAACGGTTTCCTTCGCCAAATTTTGCTGAGATATTTTCAAATAACGGTTTAGCACCAAATTGCATGGTGATGTTAGCTGTACTAATAATAGCGCTACCCTCCAAGGGAGACAGGATGTATTTAAATTGCGCGCAGTTTAAACCAAAATGGCCTATTTTTCTATCACAAATCAAACTTACCAAGCACCAAAACTTAATGATTAAGAGTATAGATTTCTTATTTTATTTTGTATTTACCTCATTGTTAATATTAAATTTAAGGCTAAATAGCCATGCTCATATAAATTTTTAAAAATTAAGTAAGGTTATGCTATTTAATTGAAAAACATAAGAATTAGAGTTTTTATACTAGAAACATAATTAATAGCTAACTTGAAAAATCATCACAATAATTAAATGTTTTTAAGGTTGTAAATTTTCAAACCACTTGTGTATTTACTATAAAAATACACATTCATAACAACTTAAAAACACAATTAACTCAGCGTGAATGTCTACCTATTATGTAAAAAATTTCGATGATGTTTTTTCACTTTTGACAAACAAAGGTGTTTGCTAGTGTGCCCTGCACTTATGATTAACCACATCGCAAACAAGGAAACACACAATGAAATTGAAACTAACATCAATGCTAGTAGCAATAATAGTTAGCCCTTCAGTATTCTCTGAAGTAAACATATACACGGACGAGCGCAATTCAATGAGTGTGGGTGGTTTTATAGACGTAAGAGTAATAAATACGCAAAACCAAACTGAAGTCGTGAACGGTACATCACGTATAAATTTTAAAATTGATCGAAAACTTAAGCAAGGCTGGAAAGCCTTAGGACTAGTTGAATGGGGTGTAAACCCTGTAGGTAGTAGCGATATTATTTACAACAATCGCTTTGAATCAATCCAGGATGAATTTTTATATAACCGTTTAGGCTATGCCGGCCTCTCGCATGATAAATACGGGCAAATTACAATTGGTAAGCAATGGGGTGCATGGTACGACGTTGTTTATAGCACAAATAACAGCTTTGTATGGGATGGTAATGCAGCGGGTGTTTATACCTATAACAAGGACGATGGCGCAGTAAACGGTACGGGCCGAGGCGATAAACTTATTCAATATCGTAATAGCTACAATGACTTAAGTTTTACACTGCAAGCACAGCTCAAAAACAGCGAGTTTTATACCTGTGACGTTAGTGACATTACAGAACAAGAATGCGAAACGTTTTGGAATGCAGGCGATACAGCTGCCCAACAAGTAGAATTTAACTACACATTTGGTGCTTCGGTTACTTATACCCCTACTGACATGATAACGCTTACAGCTGGTGTAAACCGAGGCGAGTTTGATTTGACTTACGGTGATGGCACCACACAAAATGTTGAAGACCTAATATATGGTGCAGGCATTATGTGGGGTCGCGTAGATCAAAAAGGTCTTTATTTTGCAGCTAATATTAATAAAAACAAAAATCATGACACCGATAATCTGGGTCGCTTAATTAAAGACGCAATAGGTATAGAAACATTTGCATCGTACCGCTTTGATAACGATGTTCGCCCTTTTATTGCCTACAACGTATTTGATGCAGGCGATGATTACGTTATTCAGCCAAACTTTAATACCGATCCGAACGATGTATTTAAACGTCAATTTGCTGTTATTGGTGTTCATTATTTAATTGACGAAGACACAATTGCGTATATAGAAGCACGTAAAGATTTTAGTGACTTTGAAAGCAATGATAAAGATCAGCAAGCACAAATGGAGCAGTCAGAAGATGACGGCATCGCATTTGGATTTAGATATCAATTGTAGAAAGCAATTACCCTTTCGCGCTCTAGTGACTTAGGGCGCTGTGCCCTAACCTCACTCTTGCTTATTATTTCTCATAAACAATCACCTGCTAAGATTAGCTTTTACCACATATTGTATGATGTGTTCTTTATGGGTTTTGCATAAAGTTACTTAAAGCAAACCTATATATATTTTGTAGGCTGTTTAAAATGCTTGGTTTAGCAACATATTAAGGCCTTTCATTTAAAAACTTTTGATATCCACCTAACGCATCTGCAACACTTAGTCTTGGATTATCGTTATGCTCCGCATTGGGATTAATAATAGATTCCCACTTTAAGTGCTCGTTAGGGCTGGCCTTTAATGCTTGCTCTAAATTACTATACGCCTCCAACATAAGTGGATGCTCTTCCTCACCTACCGATAAAAACAAATACGTTGGCTTTTTAAACATTTTATTCGACGCCTGTAAAAACGAGTCAACTTTGTTTACTACCGTCATATCGTCATACCATGCGGCAGGACTAAACGCGAAATAGCCATTAAACAGATCCGGTTTAGTATGAAGTGTATATAACACAAAACTGCCACCAGCAGAAAACCCACTTAAAATACGGTTATTGTTTAATTTAAATCGATTAGTCAAATAAGGTAATAATTCTAACTCTATAAACTGTAAAAACTTATCTGCTTCTCCGTTGGGTTCTATATTGTTTGTTGCAGGCGCTTGGGTATTAACGTCTTGGCGAGCATAAGGAGGTACCAAATCACGATTTCGAGTAGCCGTAAAAAACAAGTTAGGGATTGATACCAATATAGCTTGTTCGGCCTTTGCTTTGTTTGAGAGTGACGCTAATGTTTCATTCCACGTATCTAGGTTAAAGTTACCATCGGTTTTTATTATTAACGAATAAACTTTATTGGTATCGTAGTTAACGGGTAGCCTAATAAATACCTTACGCGATTCATTTAAAATTTTTGAATCAAGTGTAATGTCTGTATAAGCCGATACATAATGATTGTAGTAGCGACCGCCTAAAATAAGTAAGCTTAACGTAATGACAGCTAATACGAGGTTAATTAGATAGTTTTTATTAATTTTTAAAGACATGTATCTCTCTTTTTACTAATTATTTTTAAGACTACAAAACCAAATATTTTCGTTATTAGTAAACCCTAGTCCCTCAAGTAACTTGCACGAAGCCGTATTAGCTTTGTTAACCTCTGCGTAAAGCATTATTAACTCGTAATGCATAACAAGTTTTGGAATTAAAGTTTGCAGCGTTTCTTTCATGTAGCCCTGTTGCCAAAATTCAGGATCTAATTCAAAACCCAAAAATGCGGTTCTTGTTTCTTTATTAATTTTATACAGACCACAACTACCAATTACTTTATTGAGGGTATTCTGTTTAATCGTAAAGCGTATAACTTCTCCCTCATAATAGCTGCTAATATCATTTTGTATTAATTGTTTAATATCACTTTTGCTAAGGGGTGTTGTGTAGTCATTAAACTGGCTAACAAGAGGATTATTTAAAATAGCATGCATACTGGCAGCATCTTTATGGGATATTAACCGAAGCGTGACACGAGGTGTAGCCAAATTTTTATACATGTTGTAATACAAAATTAAATAGCACTTTATGAACGCGTATTATTAACTTACCATACCGTATTAACAAGCATTAAATTGAGAGCAGCCAATCATGAGTGACGACTTTAAAGTGATACAACCAACAACAACAGTTTACTGCCCTAAACGTGGTGAAGGTTGGACCCTAACCGGCATTACTAATATAAATGAGTTTACCTCAGTCATGTTTGATGGCACACGTTACACATTACCAGCACGTGAAATTATTGAAGAGCTACTCCCTAACCAGCTAGCTCGAGAACAAAATAGCTAACGCTCCATCAATAGAAAAGGCTGCAGTTATGCAGCCTTTTTTATAATTTGCGCCAATTTAAAACGTATCGTCTTCATCGTAAACGTTTACGTTCAAATCATCATCATGTTCAAAAACGACAAATGTAATTGGCTTACAGCATACTTGGCAGTCTTCTATATATTGTTCATCAATATCAGCCGCATCAAGTAATACTTCAATGCTTTCGCCGCAATACGGGCAGTTTATCGATTTTTCGGTTAACTGGTTCATTTAACACCTGCTAATTTTATTCATCAATGTTTCCACTTTAATAAACACGCTTTAATAATACAACATAGTGTTATGTGGGTTACTTATTCGAAATGTGGCTTTAATTACAAAGTATTACGTACATTACTTTGCACCTAGCCTACTAAACAATGAAATAGTAATAACAGTTAGCAGGTCTAGCTATAAAGAATATGTATTTAAACTCATACTAGAGGTAGATTATTATATGAAAAAATCACTTACGCTTGCATTAACATCTGCCGCAATTTTATTTAGCACTTTTACTCATGCTGCAAAAACCGAAAAAGCGGTTTTAGCCGGCGGGTGTTTTTGGTGTATGGAAAGCGACTTTGAAAAGCTTGAAGGTGTAAAAGATGTAATATCAGGCTTTACAGGCGGTAAGCTTAAAAACCCAACCTACAGTGGTAACCACAAAGGCCATTACGAGGCAGTACAAATTACTTACGACCCGCAAGTAGTCAGCTACAAAGGCATACTTGATCACTATTGGGTGAATATTGATCCCTTTGATGCCAAAGGCCAATTTTGTGATAAAGGCCCTAGCTATTTAAGCGCGATTTTTGTAGCTAACGAGCAAGAACGTAAAATAGCTGAACAAACCAAACAGGCCGTTGTGAATGAGTTTCCTAATCAAACAGTAGTAACGCCTATACTAAACGCCTCCACCTTTTATCCCATTAAAGGAAAAGAAAGCTACCATCAGGATTATTATAAAAATAATCCTATTCGCTACAACACATATCGTTGGCGATGTGGTCGTGACAGCCGTCTTGAAGATATATGGGGCGACAGAGTCACCCATTAATAGCTGCTGTTAAATCAGGCTGCATTTTGTGTAGCCTTTTAAGCTTAAGCCACTCTATTATTAATTTTTTATATATACTGTTTACTTTAAAGTGCTATTTATTAATTTTAATTACACCAATAAAATAGACTCCTAAATTGTTAAACCTGTATTCAATAACTGGAGTGACACAATATGAAAACTAATCAATTACAACTAGCCAGAGCACTTGATTTACCAACACGTCAAGCTATGTTAAACCGTGAGCATTCAGTTCAACAGTTTTGGTCAAACAATAACGAGTTAATAACAAATGCTTGGAGTGAATGGGAACTAAGCGAACTTAATCAATCAGCTTTTACACTCGATGATTCTTTGCTTGATAAAAACTTACGCGAAGCGATTACTAAAGCTTGGCAAGATCCTACTAAAGAACATTTAGTAAAATCGCTTCTTAAAGAAGTAGCACCAGATGTGTACGAGTTTCAATTTTTTGACCCAGAGCGTCTATCTGATTTACGCGGTTACCTTGAGCAAGTGTGGAGCTCTGATATCCCTATGCGCCCACCATACTGAATTGTATTAAACAGGCGGGGTGTAATGCTTGATAAGCGTTCAAGTGGTTATTTAGCAGCGCCAAATTTTCAGGCATTTTACAATGAGATCTTAAACAATTATATGAGACCCATTTCTCGCTTATTGTTCCCTGAGATTATGGGTTATGACACGCAAACAATTGGGTTTTCTATTTACTACGATCCCAACACAGATGCGTCTATTCGCCCACATACCGATGCGTCAGCGGTCACGTTAAATATTAATTTAAATTTACCTGAAGAAAAATTTACAGGATCAGAACTCGACTTTTATGACCAACAAACAGGTAAAGTCACTCAGCTCAGTTTTAACCCGGGTTGTGCAATGATACACCGTGGCAATGTTGCTCATGCTGCTAAACCTATCCTAACAGGTGATAGAACAAATTTTGTAATGTGGTTATTTGGTGACCGAGGCCGCTTACCAGCACATGGTGCACAACGTAATCATATAGATGCAAAAGAGCGCTGGACTACGCCACAATCAATTCCTGACGGTTATGTACCCTTTTAGTATTAATACTATTGAAAGAGAAACTAACTGTATAAAAGGCTGCTATCAAAAGCAGCCTTTTCATTGTATGACTTACTTAAATTCAAAATCTATATGCTGCAGAAAACTTAACGTTTCTTGGTGTACCAGGTTGTACCCACGCATCGGCAAACGAGTTTGTGTAATACGTTTCATCAAACAGGTTATTTACCTCAGCCGCAATGCCAATTTTGTCTGTCACATCGTAATTTACAAAAACACGTGCTGTTGTGTAACTTGGTAACTCAAAGTCGGTACCAAAAAAGCCGTTACGCTTACCCACATGTAACAAACCACCACCAAACTTAATGGCTTTACCGTAAAGCGCTGTAGATTGCACTAACTGTAAACTAAGCTGTTGCTCAGGCACGTTTAATAGTGATGCACCCGCTTCTACTGTGTAACCAAAGTTAGCATCAGAAAATGAGTTTTCGATTGTTGCATCAACATAGGCATACGACGCCCAAATTTCAAGCGTATCTGTAAGCTCACCCGTTAGGTCTATTTCTATCCCTCTACTTTGTGCTTCACCAATGGCTGCGTAAGTAAACGCTGTTGCATCGTCTACTACTAGCATGTTGTCTTGCTCTACTTTAAACACGGCAACAGTACCAAATAATGCGCCATCGTTTAATGTAAATTTAACACCAAGCTCAGCAGATGCAGATTGGTTTGGCTCAAAACCATTACCATTAGCATCGGAACCTGAAAGCGGACGGAAGTTTTCACCGTAAGCACCATAAACAGATACATAATCACTTGCTTCATAAACCACACCAAACTGCGGGCTCACGCGCGACTCAGTTTGTTTAGTGTTGGTGTTAACTAAGCGGTTATTTAAGCGCTGCTCGTAATCATCAAAACGTGCACCAATACGTATATCTAACTTATCTGTTAGGCTTATTTGGTCTTGAATGAATACCCCTACCGATTCTTGAATTTCTACGCGGTCAGTATTTGATGTTGGCGTTGGTAATGCATACGCGCCGTAAACAGGGTTAAATACATTAATGTATTGATCGCCACGTACACGCAGTGCAAATTGATCATTTTCAAATTTATCGGTATCTATTCCGATTATTAAACGATTTTCAAAGCCTCCTACGTTAACGTTACCGCTCACTTCAGCTCTCAGTACTTGATAAGTAGAATCGTAATCACGATAGCGTCTAAAGCGGTTTACTTCGTCATTAACTACACCACCAAAGCCGGTTTCGGTTGCAAAGCCTTCTAAAGAAGTATCGCGGTAGTTGGCACCAAATAAAATGCTCCAGCTATCATCAAAGTCATGAATATATTCTAACTGGTGCCCCAGTACATCGGCTTCAATTGGGCCATCGCCCGGCTCACCTAAAAAGCGGCTTTCAGGTATAAGGCCAAGCTCGCCATCTATGGCTAATACACCTCTATCAAACGGTACTTCTTGGTCGCTATATTCAAGTTCGTATATTAGTTGGCTGTTATTATTAATATTCCACACGATTGACGGGCTAAAGCCTTGCTTAGTGGTTTCTATGGTATCTCTAAAGCTTTCGGCGTCTTCGTAAAAACCAACCAGTCTAATTGCTACGTCGTCGTTAAACGCTGTAGTGTAATCAATATCGGCGCGGTAAGTATCAAAACTACCTACAGAGAGTTTAATTTCGCCTGCGGTGTCAAACGTTGGACGTTTAGTAACTAAGTTTACGGTGCCACCTGGTTCACCACGGCCAAATAAAGCCGCTCGCGGACCTTTTAAAACCTCTACCGACTCAATACCCGACAAATCACGTGAGCCTCCAAAGCCACGTCCTGCATTAAAGCCATTTACTAAGTAGTTACTTGGCAGGTTTTCGTCACCTACAAAGCCACGTAACGAAAAGCTATTCCACAGCCCACCAAAGTTGTTTTGTCGCGCAACCGAGGCTGATAAATCAAGCGCTTGATCAAGGCTTACTGCGCCTGCGTTTTCAAGGGCTTCTAAATCAATTTTAAGCTCTGACTGCGGTGTTTCTAAAGGGCTAAAGTTACCTTGATATGCCTGGCGAGATGCAACAACGGTTACTTTTTCAATTGCGTCATCCTTTACGCTTTTATTTTGCTGGTTTTGCTCAGCGGCCATAACGTGGCTGCTAAATAAGCTTACTAAGCAAGTACTTAAATAGGTGAGCTTGAGCCCTTTTGTATTGGTTTTCATTGTGAACCTTGTGAGTAATGTAAGTATTTTATAGTTATGTAGTATTTTTAATCGCGCTAAACAGGTACGTTTAGCGCTGTATTTTTAGTTGCCGCTTTGTGTGGTGTTTTCAAAGCGTGGCATGTTTTCAAGGGCTGCTTTAGTTGGGTCGCCTTGGTAAAATAACCACGGGTAGTAAAACTCTCGTAATTGTTGATGATAATCTCTAATTTGCTGCTCATAAGCATACGCGGCAATTGAATCGGTATTGGCAGCACGGGTTAAGCTGCGCTGCAATAACAGCGGTGGCGAAACCCAAGATACAAAACCGGCTAACTGGTATTTTTTAGCGGCTGCGTCGCGATAGGCCTTTGAAAGCTCTGCCGCTTTTAAATCGCCCATTTGTTGAAATGCGTAATACCACTTCCATTCAAATTCGCTTTTCATATCAATATATGGTGCAAGCGCTGGGTACTCTTTAATGAAAGGCTGCATAGTGGCAGATTTTGGTAAATCCCACGCATCATTTACGGCCTCGCGTTGAGTAAGCATAATGTCGCCACCTTTAGGCGAATGCACTGACTTGTTTATAGCAAGGTCGCCTAAAATAGGAATAATAAAAGCAAACAACACCCACAAACCAATTAAGCTAGAGGCAACACGTGGCGCACTGGTTGCATTTTTACCCCACCACACGCTTAGTGCAGTCCAAAATGCAAGGTAGGCAATACACAACAGCGATACATACGCCACTTCAAACCCGCTTGCCCCAGCTATAAATGCACCCACAAAAAATGGCAGCATTAAACACACTGTTATTGCTACAAACCTTACGGTTATACGAGCGCCCCACAAAGCAAAGTAAGACTTAGCTGTAGTGACTAATAAATCGTGCCTACCGCTGGTACGCTCGCTGGCAAATAAATCATGAAACAGCAAAATAATAACCAGTGGCGCTAGCGCACTAATTACGAACACAAAATCTATTTTACCGGCCTGAGCCAGCTCAGCATTTTGTGCATCGCTTTCGTAAATTTGCCCCTCAAGTGCTAATAAATTAATGCGGTGTTTCCATGGGAATATATCGCGCTCACCTAAGGCAGCAAATGCCAATTTAGATGGCTGCGAGTACGTTAAATGAAAGCTGTAATACGCTAACATGCCTGCATCGCTTTGCTTTTTCTGTACTTTAGCGCGGTCGCTTTGATCTGCTGCTTTTAAACGCTCTATTGTTTGCTGCTGTGCGCTTACTTCACTTAAACCGCTGTAAATAGCAAAACCCGATAAAATAAAGCTACACAGTAGTAATACCACTACGTATTTTTGGCGCAGTAAAAAGCCCCATTCACGCATAAGTTGTGTAATTAAATAGCTCATAACAAACGTTTTCCTACAAATTTCATACCGCCGACAAGTACTACAATCCACAGTAATAACTGTAAAAAAGCAGGTACACTTCTTTGTGCGCGAACATCTGCACTGTCCACATTAAAATTAAAGTCTTGAAGTATTTGCCAGTTTTGAGCGCTTACACGTGCTTTTTTAGTGGCTGCAGCATTGGCGTTTCGGTTCATGTCAACTTTGTAATCAAGCTCTTCAATATGAACTTTGTTAAGCCCTTGCACAAAATCAAAACGAAGTTGCTCAGTTTCGCGTAAAAAGCGATGATGCGTTTCTATACTTGTACCCACCACAATCATAGAAAGCGAGCGAATAGCCACCATAGGGGATACCCAACCAAAATAACGCGATACCTGCGTTTGCTTAAGTTCGGCTTGCATACGTTGCTCAGCAAATTGGTTTAGTACGTTGGCTTGTTTAGCCTCTGATCCACTGGCTACTAAACCTCTAAAGTTTACTGGCAGCTCATCAATGCTATTTACGTTGTACTTTTTAAGGAGTGATTGTTTAAATTGCTTAAATGCAGGGTCGTTAGTGTTATGGCCATCGCCTAGTTTTCTAAGCTCGGCTTTAACAGCAAAATCGGTTTCTATTTTACCGGCAGATGGCACAGCCGTTGAGGCCGTAGTACTTGCTACTCGCGGCATAACAATACACAGTAAAATCCATACAAACGCAAGCGCCGTAAAACTACCACTGTTTTTACTAAACACGCTCGATGCGAGTAAAATCAGTAATACCCACACAGTTAAATATAAAGCGTAACCGACAACAAAACTGGCAACGGCTAATAAGCTTTCTCCCGCAGATACCGTAAACAAAGCCGATACAGCCAGTGGCGCAATAACTAAGCCCACTACCGAAAGCAACGCTAAACCTTTACCGGCAATAAGCGTAATACCCGACGTGCCTTGCGCTAATAAATACGACAGAGTTTGCGATTCACGCTCACGACTAATAGAGCTGTAGCCAATTAATATAAGCAGTAACGGCGCTAATGTTTGCACTATAAAAGCAGGCGTTAAGCTACCTAATTTAGTAAGCGCTGTACCTTGTCGTTGATCGGCGAACATTGCACTATTTTGCCTATGCCCTTCTAAAAATATTGAGTTACCTGTGTATGCGTCAATACCTGGGTCGAGGATGCTTAGTGGTGAAGGCGTTCTAAAGGCATAGTGCCCGTAATGCACCATTCTGTGTGGATGACGATCGGGCTGTTCAACAAAGCTTTGCTCGGCATTTGATTGAAGTTCATGGCGATCATGGCTTAGTTTAAGCATAGTAATTGCGGTCACCACAACCGATGAAAGCGTAAGCAATAAACCAATAGCTAAAACGGTCATTGCTAGTTTTGAGCGAAGCCAATAGCGCCATTCATCTTTGGCAACTATAACCACCTTTGAAAAGTTATTTATACTCATTACGCGCCTCTTTGCGCAAAGGCTGCGTGCACTTGTTCGGTATCAATGCGGCCGTTTTCTGGCGCGTCAAATTCGCCCACCAGCTCACCAGCTCTTAGTAACCCAATACGGTTAGCTACTTGGCAGGCGCCGTATACATCATGCGTAACCATTAAAATAGTAGCACCCGTTAATGCAAGCTCGCGCACTAACTGGTTAAACTCATCTATGGCAACAGGGTCAAGGCCCGAGGTAGGTTCATCAAGTAAAAATATCGGGGCTTCACGTAAAATAGCCAATGCAATCGCGGTTTTTTGCTTCATGCCTTTAGAATAAGTTTGCATAGGACGCTCCCATGCAGCCTGTTGCAGCGCTACACGGTTAAACGCGGCATTAATCTGCTCATCTGTTTTATTAATATCAGCAAGTGACAAAAAGTATTTTACGTTTTCGCGTGCTGTTAAATGCGGGTATAACGTTGCAGACTCAGGTAAGTACGCCGTTTTAGTGCGAACAAAGTCAAGTGCTTTGCTCACCTCTTTACCCGCTACTTTTACCGAGCCTTTTGTTGGTTTATTAAAACCCAGTAACGTTTTTAACGTGGTTGATTTACCCGCACCGTTACCGCCAAGTAGTGCATAAATTTCGCCTGAGCCCACAGTAAAATTTAAGTTTTTTAAAATGGCGTTATTTTTAATACTAAAACTTAGCGAGTCCACTTCAATAATGGCTTCACCTTTAATTCTATGAGTACCATTTAATAAAAAATTGCTATTTTTTTCAGCTCGTTGAGGTTCTACTTGTGATGTTTGATTAATTGCAGTAGGTGTTGTCACATTCACACTCTATTAAAGAAAAATTCAATGTGGAGGATGTTATACTATAACAACAATTAATTGCAACAATATAACATTGTATTTTTAATCAATATTTCAAGCAGCTGAACGTGTAAAATAATATGACACTAAAAGCGTGATCACAGACCATCAACCCTAGCATTCTGGCGAGTTGGTAATTTAAGATATTGTGCTATCTTTTTATTATGTTTAATTAAATAAACACAGGATAACATGCGGATCATAGGCTTCATTATCATCGTATTAATGGCAATATCTGCAACTGATAGAAGCTATGCAAATGACATTGATGTTCAATTTAGCGGATTTGCATCTTTTGCCCTTAGTTACACTGACGACTCAGATATTGGCTTTGCATCTAATTATTCAAATGTAAACAAGTCTGGTTTTTCAGCTACGCGTGATTCAATTTTAGGTGGCCAGGCAAATATATCTTTGTCAAATAACTGGGATTCTGTAGTTCAAATAGTGATACAAGATCATGCATTCAAAAGCTTTGATAATTTTTTAGAACTTGCATTTGTACGTTACCGACCATCACGTAACTGGGCCATCCGCGCAGGTAGGTTAAACAGCGACCTTTACTTACTTTCTGAGTACCCTTACGTTGGATACGCTTACTTGTGGGTGCGCCCGCCTCATTCGTATTACTCGTTTGCAAACATTGCAGGTAATTTTGATGGAATAGACGTTGAATACAGTAAAGCCATTAACGATGGCTTCTTACGCTTAAAACTCGCTTATGGTGGCTCTACAGCAAAAATACACGCTTATAATGACGATTTTTTTATTGATTTTGATAACTTAACAACCCTCAGTGCAACATACTCTTTAGATGCATGGACAATGCGCTTTTCGTTATCAAGGTCCGCTTTTGGCGATTACAAACTAACCGCATTGGATGAGTTTATATCTTCACTAGATTCAGTACCACAAATAATATGGCCACAAGCACAAACAATATCGAACAAATTTAATACCGAGGGAAATAGTATAAAGTACGCTGCATTTGGGCTTACTTACGATTATGATAATTGGCTTATTCAATCTGAAATGGGTATTTCAGAGTCCGATTGGATAATTGCACCATCAGTTCTCAACAGTTACATTAGCGCAGGTTACCGAGTAAACAATGCAATATTTTACACTAGCTTTTCTGCAGCAAAAAACCGCCACAATGTAATTAAAGTAATTGACCCTGTTTTCTCACCCGGTACACCTGAACAAATATCAAAACCAATACAACAACTGGCTCTTGCTGCTCAAGCTTCAATTAAGATTCCCTATGTACATCAGCATTCGATAAACGTAGGTGTAAAATGGCAACTGTCAGAACGGTTAGCTCTAAAAGCTCAACTAGATCGCTTTGATATAAAACCAGTTGGGGCGGGATTATGGAGCTTAAGTAATCCTGCAGATGTCGATAAAGGTCACAAAGTACATGTACTCAGCTTAAATGCTAGCATGGTTTTTTAGTTATGATAATCGCTCGTAACCTTTGCTTTAATTTAATACTTTCCATGTTTCTGCTAGTTGTTAGCATGTATGCCGAGTCTACTGAATTTGTTGTAGTGGTAAACAAAAA
>NZ_NTLW01000111.1:0-9057 GCF_002632075.1 Pseudoalteromonas sp. ESRF-bin5
GCAAGTACGCAGGGTAAAACACGCCAGCAAGATATTATTCGTGCTCAGTTAGAGCTTACCCGCTTAGAAGATAAGCTACTCATACTTGAACAGCAACTTCACAGTGCTAAAAACCGGCTAGCGCAATGGTTACCCATAACAATGTTAGTAAAATCTTTAGACGATAAATTTATACCTCCTGTGGCGCTTACTGATTTTAATACCCTTGAATTTAGTCAACTTATGCAATTACTTATGGCTCATCCAGCTATTGTTGCTATAGAGCAAAGTGTGTTGGCAAAGCAAACACAAGTGAGCTTAGCGAAACAAAGTTATAATCCACAGATAGGGGTTAATGTGGGGTATGGCTATCGAGCAGACACCCGAATGGGCCAATCAAGAGCCGATTTACTTTCTGTGGGAGTTAGCATTGATCTCCCTTTATTTACGGATAACAGGCAAGACCAACACGTTAAATCGGCTATATCTATTACGGAAGCGACTAAAACACAAAAAAGGGTCGCTTTGCAAAAGCTCAAAGGTATGTATTTTAAAGAATATAGTCAGCTATCCCAGTTACAAAAACGAAATACGCTATATCAAAATATTTTATTAGTACAAATGGCTGAGCAATCACAAGCAACCTTGAATGCTTATACGCGTGATGACGGTGACTTTTCTGATGTTATGCAAGCACGTATTAGTGAGTTAAATGCCAAAATTGACGCGCTTAATATCCAAGTTGATCAACACATTATTATTGCACGCTTAAATTATTATATGAGTAGCTTAGACTCCCAAGTTATGGGCGAACTACGCGAGGAGCAGCCTGATGAACACTAATTTGAAACTATTCATTGCCGCTATTGTAGGGGCTGGTTTATGGGCTGCTTTTACGCAAATTATAATTGATGACAAACTGGCCGTAAAACAACCCTTATATTGGGTGGCGCCCATGGACAGCAATTATAGGCGTGACGCTCCAGGCCTCTCTCCTATGGGGATGGATTTAGTGCCCATTTACGACGAAGTTGGTAATAGTGAAAGTGAAAAAGGAGCGATTACTATTTCGCCAGTGGTAATTAATAATTTAGGAGTTAAAACCACTAAGGTGCAGTTAAAAACACTGCAAAGTAACATCAATACAGTGGGTTATGTGCAATATAACCAAGATGAAATTACTCATATTCACCCTCGAGTAGAAGGATGGCTTGAGGATTTATATGTAAAAGCGCAAGGCGATAAGGTAAGCGCCGGCGAACCTTTGTATACCTTATATTCACCGCAGCTAGTAAATGCACAAGAAGAGTTTTTATTGGCAGTAAATAGAAATAACAATGTACTAATTCGTGCTGCAAAGGCACGTTTAGAGTCGTTAAATGTATCTGCTGAATTTATTGAGCGCTTACAAAAAAATAAGCAAATAATGCAAAATATTACCTTTTATGCGCGTCAAAGTGGGATTGTTGATGAGCTGAATGTGCGAGAAGGTTTTTATGTAAAGCCGGGTACATCTATGATGAGTATTGCTCAACTTGATGAAGTATGGGTGGAGGCGGAAATATTTGAACGTCAATCGTCGCTTATTAGTGTTGGCCTACCGGTAACCATGACCCTTGATTATTTTAAGGGAAAAATATGGCAAGGACAGGTCGATTATATTTATCCGGCGCTGGATGCTCAAAATAGAACACTTCGGGTTAGGCTCCGATTTACAAATAAAGACCTTAAGCTAAAAGCGAATATGTTTGCTCAGGTGACTATTCATACAAATGCGAGTGAACCTCAGCTTGTAGTACCAAAAGAAGCTGTAATTCGTACGCAACATCAAAACCGCGTAGTTATAGCATTAGGCGAAGGGCGCTTTAAATCTGTTGAAGTACAAGTAGGACAAACAAGCGTTGATGAAACGATTATTTTATCAGGTGTGGTGGTAAACGATAGCGTGGTTACCTCTGCACAATTTTTAATAGATTCTGAGTCGAGTAAGCTTTCAGACTTTAAGCGAATGGAGATGCCAGCTGCTGATAGTAGTAACGATGACAACTCTCAAAGTGCAACCGTAAATGGCGTTATAAATACAATTGATGCAGCAACTCGAATTGTAAATATTAGTCGTGAAGCTATTCCAAAGTGGAACCGAGGTCCAGCAACAATGAATTTTGTTCTGGCACCGCATATAGAGGTTAACTCTCTTATTAAAGGTCAAACCATTGATTTCACGTTTAGTATTATTAATGATGATTTTGTGATCACCGCTTTAAATAATATAGACGCAATAGATTACTCCTCAATGCAACATACGATGGGCGAGGAAGCAAAATGATTACTGCTGTTATTCGCTGGTCCGTTCATAACCGGTTATTGGTATTGTTGCTTACATTAATTTTAGTGGGCGGTGGTGTGTTTGCCGTTAAAAATACGCCAGTAGATGCTTTGCCCGATTTATCTGATGTGCAAGTTATAGTAAAAACATCGTATCCAGGGCAAGCGCCACAAGTGGTTCAAGACCAAGTTACTTATGTGCTTACTACTGCTATGTTATCGGTGCCAGGGGCAAAAACCGTAAGAGGCTTTTCATTTTTTGGCGACTCGTATGTTTATATTATTTTTGATGACAGCACTGATTTGTACTGGGCGCGTAGCCGAGTGCAAGAATACCTAACCCAAGCTGCAAACCGTCTGCCTGAAGGTGCAACGCCAGAGCTTGGACCTGATGCAACGGGTGTTGGTTGGGTTTACCTATATGCCCTTATTGATAAAACAAATACGCTTGATATTAGCCAATTGCGAGACTTACAAGATTGGTTTTTAAAGTTTGAATTACAAACTGTGCCGGGTGTTTCTGAAGTAGCCTCTGTAGGGGGAATGGTTAAGCAGTATCAAGTAAATGTAGATCCTAATAAGCTGCGTGCTTACGGCATTCCGTTGAGTCTTATTCAAACTGCAATACAGCAAGGAAACCAAGAAACAGGCGCCTCTGTTATTGAAATGGCCGAAGCGGAATACATGGTTACCAGCACAGGGTACATAAAAAGTGTTGCCGATTTAGAGGCTATTCCATTAGGTACTAATGAAAATGGTACTGCTTTGCAGTTACGTGATGTCGCAAATATTCGCCTAGGCCCACAAATGCGCCGTGGCGTGAGTGATCTTAACGGTGAAGGCGAAGCTACCGGTGGTATTGTTGTTATGCGCTACGGCGAAAATGCACAAAAAACCATTGAACTGGTTAAGGCTAAGATCGAATCGCTTAAAAAAGGATTACCAGAGGGCGTTGAGATTATTCCCGTTTACGACCGCTCAAACTTAATTAACAACGCAATAAGTAATCTGACAAGCAAACTTGTTGAAGAGCTGATTGTTGTAGCGCTTGTGTGTGTTGTGTTTTTGTTTCATGTGCGCTCATCTTTGGTGGCTATTGTTACCTTACCGCTGGGTATTTTAACGGCGTTTATTGTGATGTATTGGCAAGGAATTAACGCTAATATTATGTCTTTGGGCGGGATTGCGATTGCCATAGGGGCAATGACCGATGGCGCC
Organism: Pseudoalteromonas sp. ESRF-bin5; assembly: GCF_002632075.1. Taxonomy (NCBI): domain Bacteria; kingdom Pseudomonadati; phylum Pseudomonadota; class Gammaproteobacteria; order Alteromonadales; family Pseudoalteromonadaceae; genus Pseudoalteromonas; species Pseudoalteromonas sp. ESRF-bin5. The sequence continues at coordinate 3,523 of NZ_NTLW01000111.1, forward strand.
ATAGTAATGATTGAAAATATGCATAAGCATATGGAAAAAACGCCTCTGACTGATCAAAACCGTTGGGAAGTCGTTATTAAAGCGACAAGCGAAGTAGGCCCTGCGCTGTTTTTTAGTTTATTAATTATTACCGTGAGTTTTTTGCCTGTATTTATTTTAGAAGCGCAGGAAGGGCGAATGTTCTCACCTCTTGCTTACACTAAAACTTATGCAATGGCGGCTTCAGCGGGATTAGCGATCACCCTAGTGCCTGTATTAATGGGTTATTTTATAAGAGGTAAGGTAATACCTGAAAATAAAAATCCCGTAAATAGATTGCTTGTAGCGGCTTATCGACCTTTGCTCAGATGGGTGCTTAATTTTCCAAAAACGACCTTAATATTTGCCTTCGTTATGACCTTAGTAGGTTTTTACCCACTGAACAAAATAGGTAGCGAGTTTATTCCGCCACTTGATGAGGGTGATTTAATGTATATGCCCACTACATACCCAAGTATATCAATAGCTAAAGCTCGAGAGATTTTGCAGCAAACAGATAAGTTAATCGCAACCGTGCCAGAGGTTAAAACAGTTTTTGGTAAAGTCGGGCGAGCTGAAACAGCCACCGATCCCGCTCCATTGACAATGATTGAAACGTTTATTCAATTAAAGCCCAAAGACGAGTGGCGAGAGGGAATGACTCTTGAAAAACTCAAAGCCGAACTTGATGCATTAGTCACGTTTCCTGGTTTAACTAATGCGTGGGTTATGCCAATTAAAACACGCATAGACATGCTGGCAACCGGTATTAAAACCCCAATAGGTATTAAAGTGGCAGGTCCACAGTTAAGTGAAATTCAAAAAATGGGTGAGCAAATAGAAACGCTACTTGCTGATATTCAAGGCACTGTATCTGTTTACTCTGAACGAGTGGCTGGTGGGCGCTACGTAAAAATTGATATAAACCGTGAAAAAGCAGCGCGTTATAATTTAAACATAAGCGATATACAGCAAGTTATAGCAACGGCAGTTGGTGGTAAAAATGTAACACAAACAATAGAAGGGCAGGCTCGTTATTCGGTTAACGTGCGTTATCCGCAAGTTTTTAGGGATTCACCTGACGCCCTTATGTTAATGCCCATTGTGACGCCACAAGGACAGCATATTGCGCTTGGAGATGTCGCTGATGTATTTATTGAAAACGGCCCGTCTGGCATTAAAAGTGAAAATGCACGTTTAAATGGTTGGGTTTATATTGATATAGATGGCGTAGACATTGGTAGCTATGTTGAAAGCGCGAGAGCCGTGCTCGATGAGCGTTTGATACTGCCATCGGGATATTCTATTACATGGGCTGGGCAGTATGAATATATGCAACGTGCAAAAGAGAAGCTCACCTACGTAGTGCCTCTCACCTTGGCCATTATTGTGGTGCTGCTCTATCTTAATTTTAAAAGCTTTGCTGAAGTAACTATTATTATGTGCACACTGCCATTGGCTATGATAGGTGGTGTTTGGCTCATGTACCTTCAAGGTTTCAACTTTTCAGTCGCCGTAGGGGTTGGTTTTATTGCACTGGCCGGTGTTGCCGTGGAGATTGGGGTGATTATGCTGGTTTACTTAAATCAGGCATATAAAAACATGTGCTTAACTGCTAAGCGAGCTGATAAACCACTTTCGTTAGCTCAGTTACAGCAAGCAATTATTGAAGGTGCCGGGTTACGTGTGCGTCCTGTCATGATGACGGTGGCTACTATTGTTATTGGTTTATTACCTGTGCTTTATGGAACGGGTACCGGTAGTGAAGTAATGAGCCGAATTGCAGCGCCTATGGTGGGTGGTATGATAAGCGCAATAATGTTGACCTTATTAGTTATTCCTGCGGTTTACCTGTTGTGGAGAACAAAGGCCATTAAGTAACAGTGATAGGGTAATGACTTATCATTGCCCTATAAAAATTACCTATTGTCTGTAAGTTATTCTATTAATTTGTATTTTAATTTATTTTTAAAGTGTAACCCATTGTTTTTAATTGTGGTTTTTATTGGCATGATTCAAGCAACTAGTAACTCATAAGTTAACTAAGTAAGGAATGCACATGCAAGTTAAAACAATTAAAGAGGTATACGATTGGACAGTATTATTTCATACGCAAATGGCGGCTAACTTTCATAGCGTTAAACCAATACTTGATGAGCGTAATGCCATGCTGGTGGATTATTACCTTAATTACGAAAAAAAACTCGCTGAAGATTTAGTGGGTTTTAAAGCGATTACCGAAATTAACACGCTCGACACGTTTTGCTATGAGTACTTTGCCAGCAACCCCGAACTTATTACGTTTAACGATATCAGCAAAGATAAGCAGTTAGATGAAAAAGCAATTCAAAATTACTTATCGAGCCAGCATCAAAAAGTGATTGCGCTTTACGGTTACCTACTTGAACGTGCAGAAACGCAAAATGCGCAAGAGAAGCTAGCGCAGCTACTAGAGCTTGAGAAGCAAGGGCTTAAACAAATGATGCAAAGTACAAATCGCCATATGGATATGTAATTAGCTAAAGTATACTTAGCTAAAAGTAGGGTGTAATAGCACCCTGCTTAATTATTTACTCTTCAAAATATTATGAGCAGTTAAGACTTATTCCTACCTTTTTCAAATAACGCTGTTCTAGTTCTAAATCTGCATTAAGTAACGTGTGTGTTTGTAAATAATTATCGTAAAATTTAATAAAAAGCCCTGTGGCATTAGCGCTAATATTCATATTAGGTTGCTGGCTAATTTGGCGTTTTTGATTAAATAAAACAGCTAAGCGTAAAATAGTAACAAGCTTAATTACATGTTGCTGCGCGATTGTTGTGAACTCTGGTAATTCATCACGTTTAATTTTTTTTCGGTAAAAGCGAATTAGCGAGCTTAAAATGAGTTGTTCTTGCTGAGTAAAGCCAGGAAGCTGGCTATTTGCCACAATGTAAGCGCTGTGTTTATTAATACCTGAAGAGTTAATAGACAAGCCAATTTCGTGTAGCTTAGCAGCCCAATTAAGAAGCGCTATGTCGTTATTATCATTTAGTTGCCACGCTTTGCTAAGGCGTTCGTATATCCAAGTAGCTGTATTAGCAACGCGTGAGGCATGGGCTTTATCTACGGTGTATCGTTCACTCAGGTTATTGATTGTATTGCTGCGAATGTCTTTATCGGCGAGTTTTTGCTGCATTTCATGAAGTAGCCCCTCTCTTAAAGAGAAGTCACTATAAGAGAGCTGATTGATTGAGAACTCTTTAAAAACAGCAATAAGAATGGCAAGTCCTCCACATAGACTCTGCTGACGCTCAGGCGTTAATCCTTCTATACTTATATTATCGATATGTTCAGCGGCAATGCATTGCTGCTTAAGAGCCAGTAAATCGTCAATACTTACAAATGTTTGTTGCGGGTTTTGTGCGCACACCATGGTTAAAATAGATTTTATGGTGCCAGATGTACCAATTACATCTTGCCAACCTTCGTTAATGTAGTTGGCAAAAATAACTTCGATTTCTTGTTCCGCTTTTATTTCAGCTCGATTAAAACGCTTAGCCGTAATAGCTCCACCACTAAAAAACTGTTTTGTGTAGCTAACACAGCCCATATTACGGCTGGTAAGAAGCTTATGTTTGAAGTGCTTACCAATAATTAGTTCGGTACTGCCTCCGCCAATATCGATAATAAGGCGGTTCTCTTCGTTATGTACATAATGAGCCACACCTTGATAAATAAGCCGAGCTTCTTCTTGCCCTGGGATCACATCAATATGAAATGGAAATACCTTACTCGCCTGAGTTAAAAAGGCATGAATATTTTTGGCGCGCCTAAAAGTGTATGTAGCAGCTACTTTTACATTACCAGGAGGAAAGTCTTCAAGGGTGTTTGCAAACTGCTTAAGTACAAGTAGTGCACGGTCTATGGCTGCTTGGTTTAGTCTTAATTTATCGTCTAAGCCATCGGCTAAATAAACACGCTGTTTCTCTTTATGCAGAATTTGTAATGTGCCATCCACTTCGCGCGCAACGACCAAGTGAAAGCTATTCGAACCTAGATCGACGGCCGCTATTGATGGGTGATCATTCATTATTATAATTACCCTCCCATTTTTTTAAGTGATCGTATATTGCTATTTGTGAGCGAATTTTTTTTCTGTTACCGCGCCTAACATAGGTATTTTTTTGCTCGCTATCGATTAGCCGAGCTTTTGTGCGGTCTTTAAATTGTAGCTCTAAAATATCCATAATGAGCTGTTTTAATTTATTATTTAAAATAGGCACTCCCACTTCAACGCGTTGATCAAGATTGCGAGTCATCCAATCAGCGGAAGAAATATACACCTTTTCATTGCCATTATTGCCAAATACCATTACGCGAGGATGCTCTAAAAAGCGATCAACAATACTGATCACTTTTATGTTTTCGCTAAAGTGAGCCACCCCCGGTATTAATGAGCACATACCACGTACAATAATTCGGATTTTTACCCCACGACGACCGGCATAATAAAGTTTATCTACAAGTTGTTTATCAACTAAATTATTTACTTTAATTGTAATTTTTCCTGTGAAACCATCTTCAACATGCTGAATCTCTTTATCAATTAAATCCAATAAAGTGTCGCGAGCATTAATAGGGGAGAGCATTAAATATTCAAAATTAAAGGGCCTGTAGCTGCTTTCTATAAACTTAAATACGCTATCGCATTCTTCACAAATACCGTTATGTTTTGTGAAAAGGCTAAAGTCAGTGTAGATTTTAGCTGTTTTTTCGTGAAAGTTTCCGGTACCAATATGGGCGTATTTAACTATTTTGTTTTTTTCTTTACGGTGAATAACACATAGTTTGCTGTGCACTTTTAAGGCTGGAATACCAAAAATAACTTTTATTCCAGCACTGCTAAGAACTTTAGCCCATTCAATATTGTTCTGTTCATCAAAGCGTGCTTTAAGCTCAACCATTACCGTGACACTTTTGCCATTTTTAGCGGCATTGATGAGTAAAGAAATAAGCCGAGACTTACTCGCCACTCGATAAATATTTACTTTAATCTGCGTCACCATAGGATCAAATGCGGCTTGGCGAACATACTCCAGTAAATGATTAAATGTGTGATATGGGTAGTAGAGCAGTATGTCTTGCTCGCTTATTGCGTCAAATACGCTGCTGTGTTTGTTAAAAGCTGTGCTTTGTATTGCTGGAAGTGGTTTGTTTTCAAGGTATTGACGACCTACATTAGGAAAAGCAATAAAATCTCTAAAGTTACGGTATCGACCCGCAGGTATCAGTGCATCATGATGACTCACGTTTAAACGTTTTTTCATCACTTTTAACATACTTTCTGGCATGCTCTCGTCGTAAACAAGGCGCACAGGCTCTGCATAAATACGTTGTTTAAGACCCTTAGACATTTTATCGAGCAGTCCTTCTTCTAGCTCATCGTCTAAATTGTATTCTGCATCTCGTGTGAGTTTTATTGCATGACCTTGAATTTTATCAAAGTGAAAAAAGTTACTAAAAACATCATTTAA
>NZ_NTLW01000115.1:0-8877 GCF_002632075.1 Pseudoalteromonas sp. ESRF-bin5
TGCTCCAAGTCAATTAACCTCCCTGAAAAGTAAACGCCGTTATTTGCATCAATACTGAAAACCGCATTTTTACTTTGTTTTTCAATACTTGGTTTGTCTAATGGGCGATTTAATTCAATGGCGACGGGTTTAACAAATGAGGTAGTAACAATAAAAAATATGAGCAGTATGAACACAATATCAAGCATTGGGGTCATGTCTACGTCGGCGTTATTTTGCAGTTTAGCTGTTTTATTTTTCATATTGGACCTTACTATTTTAATTAAAGCTGCGGCGCCACAGCGAGGTTTTTAGGATCCTATTAACAAAACTAGCACAGCTGAAAAATAATACAGTTAAATAAATATTCTAATAACATTAAATATTTGTATAAATTATGTTCTGACATGTTACTCAAACAGGTTAAATGATTTTAAAGCAATAAAAAACCCAGCCTATCGCTGGGTTTGTATGGGGAATAATTTACTGAATAGCTAAAATACAATTCAGGTTATTTAGCTTTTTTGCATACGGCTCATTTCAGCATGACAGCTTTGCATTGTAAGAAGTGTTGCAGCAAGCGCGGCTTCACAATCTGCGGGTTGTGGCTTATCCATCGCTTCTTTAATTTCTGCTAGTGTTTTGTCTTCAACTTCTTCCAGCTCGCTTACATACGTGCTGTCGTTGTTTGAACCAAATGTAGTAAGAAGTGCGGTGTATGCTCTGCGCGCTTCTACAGCAAATGAAGAGCCTTCCTCTCGCTCACCTTGTTCGTTAATAGCATAGGGTTGCAGGCGTTCAACGCTGACTCTGCGTGCGTCAATCATGCGCTGGAATAATGCTCCGATAGCAGGGTCTTTAATATTCTCTTGTGCTTTTTGGTAAAAATCGATACCGCTGTTCATTACTTGAATGATGTCTGAAATATGATTAGCGTCTGTTCCTTGAAGGGTGTTCATAATGACCTCTTTAATGTTACGAATGAAACTTATCATAACTAAAGCAAGGGCCATTCCATTTTAAAAAGGTAATTTAAGTTGCTGATATTTATATGTATATTTTGCTTGTTAAAAATGGCTAGGCGAAAATACAATATTACGCCTAGCAAATCTTACAAATAACCGTGTAATAAGTTTATTTTAGCTCATCAGCCACTTCAGCGACTTTTTGGCGAAGCCAAATATGGCTTGCATCTCTGTGTAGCAGTGGACTCCAAATCATGTCTAACTCAAAAGGAGGAATAGGAAATGGCGGCTCTAAAATTTTAAGGCCGGCATCGTCTAAATAAATATTAGCGGCTTTTGATGGCAAAGTGGCCACTAAATTTTGCTCTTTTGCTAAGTGAATGGCTACATGGTAATTACGTGTAAATGTAGCAATATTTCGGTGTTTCCCAAAGTGAGCAAGTGCTTCATCAACCCAGCCTAGCTTTTGCACATCTTTAGGGTCCATACCTACGCCCACACCAAACCCCGTTTTACTCACCCATATATGGCGCGCTTTAAGATAGCTATCAAGGCTGAAGTTTTCAATAATTGGGTTGTCTGCTTTTACAAGGCAGCAAAAGCTGTCTTTCCATATACGTTTGTGGTGAAACGATTGTGGCAGATTTTCAAAGCGGTTGATTGCCATATCTACTTTACCATTTTCAACATCATGAAAGGTCACGTCACTTGGCGTAAGTATATCTAAAGTTGTATCTGGGGCTTCTTCGTGCAGTTTGCTCAGTAGTTTTGGTGCAAGTGTGCTTGCTGCATAGTCACTGGCCATTATCCTAAATACACGTTTACTTTGGCTGGCTTCAAACTCTCTATTTGGTGCGAGTGTTTCTTCAAGTGTCATAAGTATGCCACGAATGACTGGCTGTAACTCTATGGCACGCTCTGTTGGTACCATACCATCGCTGGTACGAACTAAAATAGGATCATTAAAAAGGTTTCGAAGGCGCTTTAGGCCGTTACTCATGGCCGGTTGAGTAATGCTAAGTTGATTTGCTGCGCGTGTAACGTTGCACTCTCGAAGTAGTGTATCGAGGTATACAAGTAAATTTAAATCTATTTTGCTTATATTCATGTGTGTGTCCTTGCGTTTACCAGTGATGGATAAAACGCTGTGCTGTCGGGTACGGGTAAATATGATTTATTAGGCCATTTTTTATATTTTGTTGGGCCTGCTTCCAAAAGTTAACATCAATCAGTTCAGGGTGTGTGCTTATTAAAAACTGTTTGTATGTTGGATTGGGTGTTACAAATGTGCAAAGTTGCTCCGGAAAAACGTCTTGCGGGGCAACAGAGTAAGTTTGTTCATCCATTAAGTAATCATCGTAGCTTTTCGCTTTAGGTAAAGCTCTAAAGTTCATGTCTGTTAAATATTGTACTTCGTCGTAATCATAAAAAATAATGCGCTTATGTTTACTTACACCAAAGTTTTTCAATAGCATATCACCAGGAAAAATATTAACCGCTATCATTTCTTTTAAGGCTTGGCCGTATTCCTCTATTGCATCTGCAGCGCTTTCGTCGTCAGCATTTTCCAAAAATAAGTTAAGTGGCGTCATACGGCGCTCAATATACAAATGTTTTATGATCAGCCAATCACCTTCAATGACCATCGACGAGCCAATTGTTTTGTGCAGCTGCTCAAGTAAATTACTATCAAAGCGCGCCAAAGGAAATACGACGTTTGAATATTCTATTGTATCGGCCATTCTGCCAACTCGGTCATGGCTTTTTACGAGTTGATACCTTTTCAAAACTGTATCGCGGCCAAATGGTTTACTCTCACCAAATTTGTCTTTAATGACTTTAAATACATAACCAAAAGAAGGCAGGGTAAACACCATCATCACCATACCTGGAGTACCTGGTGCAATGGTAAATTCGTCATTCGAATGTGCTAAATGATTTAAAAATTCTCGATAAAACTCGGTTTTTCCCTGCTTATGAAAGCCTATGGCGTTATAGAGTTCTGCCATAGTTTTATTGGGCATAAGTTCATTTAAAAAGCGTACCAGCGCAGAAGGTGCATGGGTTTCAACCATAAAGTAAGCGCGGGCAAAACCAAAAATAACACGCATCTGTGATGACTTAGTGAGTAGGGCATCTAAATATAAGCCTTTATCTTCGTGATGAAGAACAGCAATTATAAACGGCTGAACACCACTTTCAGATACAACCCGTCCCACTATGTAAGCTGCTTTATTGCGATAAAACGCGGTATGTAAAATATCAAAGCGCATTTTCCAGGGTTGATGATGAGTGTCGGGGGCTTGCTTATAAAATGCTTTTACTAGCAGACGAATATCGCGTTCTAAATCAACAAAAGGTGCTTTAAAGTCAAAGTGGTTAATAATGCGTTTAATTGTGGGTTTAAGACCATCAACAACCGGAAAGTAACTTCGGTATTCTGACTCAACAGGAACCGATGGCGCATCTTTTAGGGTTGCTTGTACAAATATAAAGTCGTTATGAAAATAGCGTCTATGGTAAAGCCTGCAAAACACCGAATTATAAAATGTTTCAGCAAGTTCAGCCTGAGGGTGAAAGCATAAGAATTCTTGGTATAGCTTTTTAACTTCAAGCCAAAGGGTTTCGTCAAGTTCGTGCGAAGGATGGTCTTGCTTTAAGGTATGTATTGTTTCGTTAACACGCTCATCGTAATAACTAATACGTAAACGGCTAATATCATTAATTGCTTGCCAGTCTTGTTTGGCAAAGGCAAGGGGCGCTTGAGCGGTTATTTTTTGAAAAAGCTGATAGTGCTTTTTAAAGCCAGTTAAAATTAATTCAGCAATACTACGTGGCTGCATTAGCACTCCTTAATTGACACTAGAGTTTATACTCTATTTTGTTAAGGGTATGTTATTTTAAGTTTAAAACCAAGCTAAATTAATTAGGGCTAAATTAATCGATAAACTAAAAGTGCAAATTGTAAGTTAAGTAATATGTTTGCTAATTACTTTTTTTGTAACTTTCGATTTTTTTCTCAAGTTTTTTAATTCGTTTGGTGACTGTAGATACTTCTTTTTTATATTCTTTATTTATTAGCTTTAGTTTTTTGGTAATGTCTTTTGCAATTCGCTTTTTATCGTCGTCAGCCAGAATATGATTTAGGCGTTCTTTTTGCTTGTATTCATTACGTTGTTTGTTTCTGTCGAGAATAGCAAGCTTATGGTTGTTACTGCGTAGCTCTGCCTCTAAGCCTTTTAAAAGCTGTTCTCGTTCAAGTGCATTTAATTGTTTTGAATAATCAACATCAGGACCTGACTCTGTGACATTAGCGGTAGTCACTTTATAAGCTGTTGCTTGGTTATCGCAAGGGAACTGAGAAAAGGTTGTGCCTTTTTCGGTCACGCATTTGTAGTAGGTAGTTGCGTTGCTGTGTGTACTCAATAAAAGAGTACCAAGCACAATAAAAAGGTAAGTAGGTTTAGTCATAATAGCCATCCATGAACGTATTTTTTTGCTAAGCAATTAACGTGTTATAAAACTATAACCTAGCTTGGCATTATCGCAAGCTAGGTTAACATCATGACTATTCAGAGAAGGTTTTTAGCTTTTTAATACTTTGTACTAAAAATGGGATATCTAAGCGTTGTTCAATAGAAAACCCCTCAGCGGCAGAAATATTTTTAAAGTTACCATCTGAGTCTATTAAAGTGATTCGATCTTTTTTATATGCAATTACAACACCTTGGCTGTAGTTAACACCCATGTCATCTTTTTTCTTGTATAAGTTTACACCGAGCATTGTTTGCTTAGCAATGGCGCTACAATTTAAGTATTTGCCAACGCTTGTTGTAATTAAATCGCTAGGTTGGATAAGCCCATTTACTTCAGCAATATTCTTATCAGAAGTATATAAGGTTGATGTAGTGACTACTTCAGCGTTATCGCTTGCTAAACTAAAGGCAAAAACATGCGAATTGTTACGTGGCGCTTGCTCGGCAGCACCATTAATAACTCTAATGGCATTATTGGTATGAGCTTGATCATTAATAAAGCTAAGGCTATCAATACCTATAACTTCAATACTACGGCGCTGGCTTTGCCATGCAGGCAGTATTTGTTCTTGTAAAATAGCGGCTTTGTAAAATGAAGGTAAACCATATACTAAACCAAAAAGCGTATCGTCATGGTTAGTAGGCTGTAAAAACAGTTCTGTTTTATGAAGCTCTTTGTGGTTATTTGCAAACTCAACTAGTTGTGCATCAGTTTCAAATACAAATATGTCTACATTAGCCTGAGTAAAGTCATCACACTTTAGCAGTGGAGCCGGTGGCTGATAATTAATATTTTGGTTATTAATTTTTACGCTATGAGCTTGGTTATAAGTTTCTATATCTAGTAAATCGTTTTTAGCCAATAAGCTTTTCGCAGTGGTTGGGTACGAAAGCGGCAACACATTGTCTTGCTTGGTAATATCAAATTTTAAGTTAGCGTCTGCCCAAATATGAATGCTGTGGCTAAAAGCAAAACAGATCACTAAAAACGAAATTGCATAGCGTGCAAATTTAAACTGTTTTAAGCGTGCCAAATGGTGCCAAGTATAATTGCTTACCACTAATTGAAAACCTAAAATCAATAGCACAATACCGCCCGCAAGAAACGTAGTAAGCGCTGGAGAAGTGGTTAAGCGGTTCCAAAGTAAGGAAATAATTTCAGGCAGGGCTGAAGGGTTTAAATGATAACCCAAGTTAACATATACATAGGCGTCTAACGTTAATAAAGACGCGCCACAGGTTGCAATAACAGCGGCCATGCCACGAATATGACGTGGGTAAGGAAACACTAAACTTAAAGGAAATACCGTCAGCACAAACGCCAAAAAGGCAATAAAGCTAGTATGGCTAAGCCATGTTACTAGCATGTATGTAATGCCCATGAAGCTTGTTGGTGGCGAGTCAGCAAATAAATAGCTTAAGCTAATTAGTAGCGCTAAACCTATGTTGGCGAAGGTAAACCAATGCCCCCAACTTAGCAACTGACTTGCTTTTGATGAAAACTGATTGTGCTGCGATAAATTCATGCGTTTATTTAACCGACTGTGAAAGTGCTTTTGCAAAGTTCTCAGTTACAGCTTGTCTTTTCCCTGTTGGTACATGCTCTTTTAGGATATGCGTGATAGAATTTCCTAAACACATAAGACTTAAATCAACCGGTGCTTTGTGTTGAGTTAACACATCAATAAGCTGGTCGACGATTTGTTCTACTTCTTCATTAGAGTATTTTGATAAGATTGGCATCAGTTGGTTCAATAAAATAGTTATATTCCCGTATTTTAACACTTGAGGCGTGAAAAACAAAGATGACAACAGACGTTAAAAAATTAGTCGTTCATTATGTAGACAAAAAAGATGACGATACGCAAATTCACCTTCGCAACGACGAAATGATCATTAATGATAAAGTCGCTGTTTTTATCGAACAATTACACCATGCATTCACGGGCAAGCCAGGTAAAGGTTACTGTGCCTTTAGTGGCGAGAAAAACAGTATTGTTGCGTCATCAATGCAAAGTTACCGCAATAACGAGCTGGGCTTTTGGCATTTAACTGAGCAAGCATCTACCGTATTAAAAGAAGAGCTAGATAAATACGCATTTAACGAAACAGGCTATTTGGTATTTTGTCATTATCAGTACGTGGCTACGGACTACATGTTAATTGCTATGATTAATATCAAAGAGCATTACTCAATGACCTCTGAGCTTGATTTAGCAGCATCGCGTCATCTTGACATTTCTCGTATGCAATTAGCAGCACGTATAGATTTAACGGCTTGGGATACACAACCTGAGGATAATCGTTATATTTCGTTTATTAAAGGCAGAGCAGGGCGAAAAGTTGCTGATTTTTTCTTAGACTTTTTAGGCTGTGAAGAAGGTGTTGATCCTAAACAACAAAGCCAAGTTATGCTAAATGCAGTAGAAGATTACCTATCTGAGCAGCAGTTTGATAAATCAGAAAAAGACGATTTGCGTAAGCAGGTTTTTGATTACTGTAACGATTGTGTAACGACCGGTGAAGAAGCAAGCGTAACCGAACTATCAGCGGCTATTTCAAAAGGCGATGACAGTCCGTTTGACAGCTTTTGCAAGGACCAAAGTTACGATTTAGAAGAAACATTCCCAGTCGATAAAAAAACCGTGACCAGTATGGTTAAATTTTCAGGCTTAGGCGGCGGTGTGAGTGTGAGCTTTGAGCGCAAGCATTTAGGTGAGCGTGTAACCTACAACGAAGCAACAGATACGTTAGTAATTAAAGGTATTCCACCAAACCTTAAAGATCAACTGCAACGCTTTATGGAAAGTGAAGGCGAATAAGCCCTGTACTGAGTTAACAAACCGATTAAAAGCGTGATATTCATATCGCGCTTTTTTTTGCCTGTTACGCCACTAGTTAATTTAAAGCTAGCTGCTAATTTCGTATCTACAAATAGATTAAAGATCTTAATTGTCAAAGAGTAGTGAATGAGGGGCAAATGAGCAGACAAGTAAAATTCAGCCTTTTTTCATTTTTCTTAAGTGCAGTTTCTTATAAATATAATATTACCACCGAGAACACTGAGCCGCTGCGCGCTTCACAGAGAAGACAATAACCCTTAAATCACTACTCCTTGGCTTCTCCTTCACTTCTCGGTGGTGACAATATCACTTTTTTAAACAATTTTGCGTGAGCAAGCTTCACGCCTACAGGGTAAAGTGTAAGTTGATTTTTTAGACGTTGAACTAGATCACGTTAGAAGCGAAGCTTCTTATTACTTATAAATAAAATACGACCACCGAGAGCACCGAGGCGCTTCGCGCTTCACAGAGAAGACAATAGCAATTTGGTAGTTACTTCTCCTTGATGACATAATCACTTAGCAATGCAGGGTGTTTATTTTACTTGTAGGCGCCTTGCTAGCTGGCGCTTTAATTATTAAAAGCGTAGCTTCTTGTTACTTATAAATAAAATACGACCACGGAGAACACAGAGGCGTTGGGCTGCACAGAGAAGACAATAGCTCTTAAATCACTACTCCTTGGCTTCTCCTTCACTTCTCGGTGGTGACAATATCACTTTTTTTAAACAATTTTGCGTGAGTAAGTTTCACGCCTACAGGGTAAAGTGTAAGTTGATTTTTTAGACGTTGAACTTGATCACGTTAGGAGCGCAGCTTCAAATTTTAAAGATCTTAATTGTACAAAGAGAAGAGAATGAGGAGAAAATGAGCAGACAAAAAAATTTAAGCCGCATTTTCACTTCTCTAAAAGCGCAGCGTCTCTTAATCTCTTTGTGCATATTTGTTTTTAAGGATATAAATCTAGCATTTAAAGCCAGCAAGCAGCCGCCTAGGGGTAAAGTTTGATATTTATTTGTAGACTAAGAGCTTTCTCAAGTTATAAGCGAAGTTTCTTATTTTTTATAAATAAAATAGGACCACCGAGAGCACTGAGCCGCTGCGCGCTTCACAGAGAAGACAATAGCTCTTAAATCACTACTCCTTGGCTTCTCCTTCACTTCTCGGTGGTGACAATATCACTTTTTTTAAACAATTTTGCGTGAGCAAGTTTCACGCCTACAGGGTAAAGTGTAAGTTGATTTTTTAGACGTTGAACTTGATCACGTTAGAAGCGCAGCTTCAAATTTTAAAGATCTTAATTGTACAAAGAGAAGAGAATGAGGAGAAAATGAGCAGACAAAAAAATTTAAGCCGCATTTTCACTTCTCTAAAAGCGCAGCGTCTCTTAATCTCTTTGTGCATATTTGTTTTTAAGGATATAAATCTAGCATTTAAAGCCAGCAAGCAGCCGCCTAGGGGTAAAGTTTGATATTTATTTGTAGACTAAGAGCTTTCTCAAGTTATAAGCGAAGTTTCTTATTTTTTATAAATAAAATAGGACCACCGAGAGCAC